>NZ_SOHB01000069.1:0-97441 GCF_004403055.1 Cryobacterium sp. TMT1-19 | reverse complement strand
GAGGCGGCCCGGGCACAAAGCCCGGGCCGCTACCACCTCGTCAGTACTGCGCTACCAGGTGCCTGGACTAGCGCTACCAACTCGGGCTACTCGCCACGAGCTGGATCAACTCACCTGCCTCGTCCTCGACGCACGCCGCAGACATGACGATGTGTCCCACTTCCCGCACCAAGTCGGACGGATACAGACTCTCGACCGTTGTCATGCCCAACCCGGAGCGGGCTACACGTTGAAGCGAACTCCCCGGAGTGGCATCGCAGAGCAACCTTTAGAGCCACGTTTCGTGCCCTCCTGGCTATCTCCGCATCGTCGCTGCCAGCAGCGGAGTGCCCCCTACTCCCGACCGTCCTCGAGCGGGATGAGCAGTGTGCGGAACGGACCAGCATTAGCGTGGAGGCCCCAAATCCGATCGGCGACGCCGTCGATGCCATTGACAAGCCGAAGCTGAGGAATGCCTCCCGGGATCACGAGTTGGCTGACACGGACTCCCTCACCCTCGAGCGCGTCGTGGAGCATCTCACCGTAGGCGCTCTCAGCCGGGAAGGCGACCGATGTACCTGCGAAGTCAGCGCGGGCCTTAACCGAGGTTCCGCCGTTGATCATGATGATGCTGCCGCTTCCTGCCTGCCGCATTGCGGGGAGCACCGTACGCACCGCGTGGATGAGCCCGAGAGCCGAGAACTGCAATGCCTCCAGAGCGAGCTCCGGAGTCATCTCAAGCACCGGCTTCAGGTAGTCGCGCGATGGGAGCGGGCTATATTGCAGCGCGGTGATGGGCCCGAGCTCTGCCTCGGCACGCTCAAGGGCAGCTTCGAGCGACGCCGGCGTGCGGACATCAGCAGGGTAAGCACTCGCGGTGAAGCCGGCAGCGGTGAGCTCGGCTGCCATAGCGTCTAGTTTCGACTGGTTCCTGGCGATCAGGGCAATTGAGAAGCCTTCGCGCCCGAACCTTCGCGCAACTGCTGCGCCGAGTCCCGGTCCGGCTCCGATGATGGCGATGGCAGGCACGATGGACTCCTTCGATTGCTGCTGCTGTGATGACTAACGCTGGGAGCTAGAGCCTAAACATTGAACCTGAACTTCGTCGCATTCCGTTACCGAAAACCATGATGCAGTCCGACTTTTTTACACCAGTGCTGGTCACTGAGTGATCTAGCCACAGATTTCTCTGGGAATGACAGGCATGGGGCGAACGACGATCTTGTTCACTAGGCCTTCAGATGTAGCGAAATTGATCCAATTCCCGTTCCCGTCCGTCAACGTGTAGTGGGGAGTGAAATGGTCGTCCTGGTAGGTGATCGCGGGGTATGCGGTCTTGAGTTCATCGAGCGTGGTGCCGATCCCGATTCCAGCGGTCGTGCGCGGCGATGTGGCGGTGAAGTCCGAGGAAGTCGGCCCTCCCTCCAAGGCGATCAGCTCTACGAGGCCGTTGTCGGAACTGTCGGCGATGACCAGATTGGGAAATCCGGGCCGGTCGAAGGAGAGGATCGACGGACAGCCTTCGAAAACGGCACTGCTGGAGAAGGCGGTCATCAACCGGTCCGTCGCGCTGATATTATCCCCGATCACCAGCGGTCCCACGCTGGTGAAGCCGATGATCCACGAAGCCGGGTCGGCTAGGTCCATCGCGAGCTTTGTCGGTGTCGGTGTCGGTGTCGGTGTCGGTGCAGTCGTGCTGGCCGTCGGGCCGACGGAACTCGTCGGATTCATTATCGGCGCATCGGGCCCCTGACGTGCACACCCCGACAGGAGCAGCAGCCCGATTGCCGCGACAGCTACGACGGGAAGCCGCCGGCGCTCGGAAACGTGAACTGACATCCGATTTCCCCCGATTTAGTTCTCAGAACCTGGTTCCACATTAGTGTCACTCAACCGGGTTGCGTCACCGGCAGTCAGGACCGCCTGTGCGAGCATCTCCCGACGGGGGTTCCGTGCGTGCTGGAGTCGACAGGACCGCTCGCTACGAGTAAGAGAGGAACGCGCTACACGTTGAACCTAAACTCCACCACGTCGCCGTCCTGCATGATGTATTCCTTGCCCTCGATGCGGGCCTTGCCCCTGGAGCGGGCCTCCGCCACGGAACCGGCCTTCATCAGGTCGTCGAAGGAGAAGATCTCCGCCTTGATGAAGCCCTTCTGAAAGTCGGTGTGAATGACGCCGGCGGCCTGCGGAGCGGTCCAGCCCTTTCGGATGGTCCAGGCGCGTGTTTCCTTGGGGCCGGCCGTGAGGTAGGTCTGCAGGCCGAGGGTGTCGAAGCCGATGCGGGCGAGCTGGTCGAGCCCGCTCTCGGCCTGGCCGGTGGACGCCAGCATCTCGGCGGCGTCCTCGGCGTCGAGTTCACTGAGCTCGGATTCGAGCTTCGCGTCGAGGAACACGGCGTTGGCCGGGGCCACCAGCGCGGCCAGAACAGCGAGCTTCCCGGCATCCTGCAGCACCGCCTCGTCGACGTTGAACACGTAGATGAACGGCTTGGCCGTCAGCAGGCCCAGCTCGCGGATGGGCTCGATGTCGAGCGTGGCCGATGACAGCGGCGCTCCGGCGTCGAGGATGGCCTGCGCCTTGAGCGCGGTCTCCAGCACGATGGGGGGAAGCTTGCGCCCTTTGACCTCTTTCTCGAAGCGGGAGACCGCCTTCTCGAGGGTTTGCAGGTCGGCGAGGATGAGTTCGGTGTTGATCGTCTCCATGTCGCCGGCTGGGTCGACGGCACCGTCGACATGCACCACGTCGGGGTCGGCGAAGCCGCGGATGACCTGCGCGATGGCGTCAGCCTCTCGAATGTTGGCGAGGAACTTGTTGCCGAGCCCCTCCCCCTCGCTGGCGCCGCGCACGATGCCGGCGATGTCGACGAACGACACCGGGGCAGGCAGCAGACGCTCGCTACCGAAGACCGCCGCCAGCTTGGCCAGGCGGTGGTCGGGCAGGTTGACGATGCCGACGTTGGGCTCGATGGTGGCGAACGGGTAGTTCGCCGCGAGCACGTTGTTCTTGGTCAACGCGTTGAAGAGGGTGGACTTGCCAACATTGGGCAGTCCGACGATTGCAATAGTAAGAGCCACGAAAGTCAATCGTACCGTCTGCGACCCGAGGCCGGTCGGCACAGCGGCGACGCGCTGTCGGCGGCCCGTGACAGGATGAAGCGGTGCCAGTCAACTTCACCGCCATCGACTTCGAGACCGCCAACTCCTCCAGCGCTTCGGCCTGCTCGGTGGGGCTGGTGAAGGTCCGTGACGGCAAGGTCGTCGACCGCATCGCCTGGTTCATCAAGCCGGCCGTCGGGCACGACGTCTTCCTGGCCTGGAACATCAAGATCCACGGCATCCGGCCGACGGATGTCGCCGGTGCGGCCACCTGGGCGCAGCAGCTTCCCGACCTAGTCGCCTTTGCCGGCGACGACCACCTTGTGGCGCACAACGCCGGGTTCGACCTGGGGGTCATCAAGACGTCCTCCACGGTCGCCGGGCTGGTCGTGCCCGACTTCAACTACGTCTGCAGCCTCCAGGTGGCCCGCCGCACCTACCACCTCGACTCCTACCGGCTCCCGGTGGCCGCGATGGCCGCGGGCTTCGAGGGTTTCGCCCACCACGACGCCCTGGCCGACGCGGAGGCCTGCGCGGCCATCATGATCCACGCCGCCGACCGGCACGGGGCCGGCACTCTCGAGGAGCTGGCGCAGATCACCGGCGTGAAGATCGGCGCCATCGGGCCGGTCGCCACGAAGGAGAAGTCCGCCACGCACGGCCCGATGGCGCTGAACTAGGCATCCTTGGGGCGCCGGCTCGGGCAATGTCTGTGGCCACTGGCAGAGTAGAACCATGGATTCCTGGTTCAGTCTTCTTCTCGGCCTTGTCGTCGGCGCCCTGCTCGGCACCCTGCTCACTGTGGTCCTCACTGCGCGTTCCGCCGAGCGCCGCAACGGAGGCTCGTCCGGCACCGATCCCCTCGTCATCGAGGCCCGGCACCAGGTGGCCTTGGCCGAGGTGTACGCCCGAGAGGCCGGCATCCAGTCCATCCTGCGCGAAGAGCTGGCCTCAGTCCAGGCCACCGCCGACGCCCTGCGCGGACAGGTCGTCGACGCGGGGCGGCAATACCGCGAACTGAGCGACCGCCAGCGCAACGACCAGGACGCGCGCACCGAGCAACAGAATCAGGAAAGCAAGGTGCTCCAGGCCCTCGCCCCGGTCAAGGAGAGCCTGCAGGACATGCAGCAGAAGGTCGCCGAGCTCGAGGCCCAGCGCAGCCTGCAACACGGCGAGCTCAGCCAGCAGCTGCGGTCGGCGACCGAGTCGGAGGAGCGCCTACGGAGCACCGCCGAGTCGCTCGCGTCGGCCCTGCGCGCCAACAACACGCGCGGGGTCTGGGGCGAAACCCAGCTGCGCAGCGTGGTCGAGGCCGCCGGCCTGATCGAGCGAGTCGACTTCGACGTGCAGTCGAGCATCACCTCCGACGCCGGCGCCGGCCGCCCCGACATGGTCGTGCACCTGCCCGGCGGCAAGAACATCGCCGTCGACGCGAAGGTGCCGTTCACGGCGTTCCTCGAAGCCAGCCAGATCCCGGTCACCGCCACCGGTGCCCTGGGAGCTCAGCGGGCCGTCTACATGAAAGCGCACGTCAAGGCCGTGCGCGACCACATCACCGCCCTCGGCAGCAAGGCCTACTGGCAGGGCTTGGAGGCCTCCCCGGAGATCGTGATCGCCTTCATCCCGAGCGAGTCCCTGGTCTCCTCGGCGCTGGAGGCCGACCCCTCGATCATGGAATTCGCGTTCTCGAAACGGGTGGCCCTCGCCTCCCCGGTGACCCTGTGGTCGGTGCTCAAGACGGTGGCCTTCACCTGGCAGCAGGACGTTCTCACGCATGACGCAAAAGTCTTGTTCGACCTCAGTCGGGAGCTATACGGCCGTCTGGCCACCACGGCCACGCACATCGAGAAACTGGGCCGGTCGATCGAGCGCACGGTGAAGGACTACAACGGCTTCGTCGGCTCGATGGAACGCCAGGTACTGCCCACCGCACGCAAGCTCAACGCCCTCGACGAGTCCAAGGTGCTGGCGCCGCTGGCGGGCATCGAGGACACCCCGCGCGAACTGGCCGCCTGGGAGTTCGTGTCGGAGCTGGAGGCCGCGGTACTCGAAAGCGCCGCACTCGAGGCCGCCGCACTCGAGGCCGCCGCACTGACTGACTCCGAGAATCGCCGATAACGCCGAAAATCGCCGTCGGAACGGCGATTTTCGGCCTTGCAGGTAGCTAAAGCCGAGCGCCTAGAGCCACTTCGAGGCGAGGTGCTCGGCGATCACCCGACGCGTGGTGCCGGACTTCGAGCGCAGCACGATGCTCTCGGTGCGGATGATCGGGCCCTGGCGGCGCACGCCGTCGACGAGTCCGCCATCCGTCACGCCCGTGGCGACGAAGAAGGTGTTGTCGCCGCTGACCATGTCGTCCAGCTCGAGCAGCTTGTCGACGTCGAGGCCGGCCGCGACGGCGCCCGCACGCTCGGCGTCGTCCTTCGGTGCCAGGCGTCCCTGCATGTAGCCGCCGATGGCCTTGAGCGCGCAGGCCGTGGTGATGCCTTCCGGGCTGCCACCCGTGCCGACGCACATGTCGATGCGCGTTTCCCAGCGAGCCGCGTTGATGCCGCCGGCGACGTCGCCGTCGCTCATCAGCCGCGTGCCCGCTCCGGCGCTGCGGATGGCGTCGATAAGTTCGGCGTGGCGGGGACGGTCGAGCACGGCGAGGACCATTTCGCCGACCGGCTTGCCCGTTGCCTTCGACAGCTCACGGATGTTGTCGCCGATCGGGGCGTCGAGGCTGACGACTCCGCGCCCGGCGGCGCCCGTGACGATCTTGTCCATGTAGAACACGGATGACGCGTCGAGCATGGTGCCGCGGGAGGAGACCGCGATCACGGAGAGGGCATTCTGGCGTCCGGCGGCGGTGAGGCTGGTGCCGTCGATCGGGTCGACCGCGATGTCGCAGGCGGGTCCGGTTCCGTTGCCGACACGCTCACCGTTGAAGAGCATCGGGGCTTCGTCTTTCTCACCCTCGCCGATGACGATGAGTCCGTCGAAGTTCACGGTGCCGAGGAAGACGCGCATGGCGTCGACGGCTGCCTTGTCCGCGGCATTCTTGTCGCCGCGGCCGATGAACGGGACCGCACGAATCGCTGCGGCCTCGGTGGCCCGCACCAATTCCATCGCAAGGTTGCGGTCGGGGTGCATGAAATTGGGGGCGACTTCGGGGCTGTTCACAGATGGTCCTTCCCGGACGAAGAGTGCGGCAGTGGCAAGACCCATCTTTGGGCCGGCACCGGTGTCGGTGCTGCCTTGTTCAGCCTAGCGCCCGCTCTTCGTCGCGGGGGTGTTCGCTCGCTGGCACGCCCGGAGACCCACCTCGGTAGGATGAGAAGACCGAAACGGTTCAATCGAGGAGACTCAACAATGCCCATCGCAACCCCAGACCAGTATGCCGAGATGCTCAACAAGGCCAAGACGAAGGGGTTCGCCTACCCGGCGTTCAACGTTTCGTCTTCTCAAAGCATTAATGCCGTCCTTCAGGGCCTGACCGAAGCCGGCTCTGACGGCATCATCCAGGTCACCACCGGTGGCGCAGATTACTTCGCCGGCCACACGGTCAAGAACCGCGCATCCGGTGCGCTCGCGATGGCGCGCTTCGTGCAGTCCGTCGCCGACAATTACCCCATTACCGTTGCACTCCACACGGACCACTGCCCCAAGGGTGCGCTCGAGGACTTCGTCCTCCCGCTCATCTCCGCTTCCGAAGACGAGGTGAAGGCCGGCCGCAACCCGATCTTCCAGTCGCACATGTGGGACGGCTCCGCCATCCCGCTGGCAGAGAACCTGGACATCGCCAAGGACATCCTGAAGCGCACCCAGGCGATCAACGCCATCCTCGAGGTCGAGATCGGCGCCGTCGGCGGCGAAGAAGACGGCGTTGAGGGCGACATCAACGAGAACCTGTACACGACACTCGACGACGCGCTCTCGTTGATCGATTCCCTCGGCATGGGCGAGAACGGCCGCTACATGGCTGCCCTCACCTTCGGCAACGTGCACGGCGTGTACAAGCCCGGCAACGTCAAGCTGCGCCCGGAGCTCCTCAAGGAGATCCAGGACGGCGTCGCCACCAAGCTGGGTAGCGGCCCGAAGCCGCTCGACCTGGTCTTCCACGGTGGGTCAGGCTCGACCGACGCCGAGATCGCCGAGGCCGTCGCGAACGGTGTCGTCAAAATGAACATCGACACCGACACCCAGTACGCGTTCACCCGCGCGGTCGCCGGCTACATGCTGAGCAACTATGACAGCGTGCTCAAGGTTGACGGCGAAGTCGGCAACAAGAAGGTCTACGACCCGCGCGCCTGGGGCAAGGTTGCCGAGACGGGCATGGCCGCTCGCGTCGCCGACGCCACCCGCCAGCTCGGCTCCGCCGGCCACTCGAACAGCTAGCACCGGATGACGATGGCCGAGAATTCTTCGTCGACTCCTTCGGGAACCCCTCCGGAGGATTCCCGGCCCCGTCCCCAGTACGGTGAGCTTGCGCCCGAGGGTTGGAGCTGGACTCCTACCCCGGATGAGCCCACGCTCGCCACACCGCCGGCTCCGGGGCCGTCCGCGGCCCCCGAGCGGGCTGTGCGCCCGGCCGGAACCGCGCCGGCCTGGGACCGGCCGGTGACTCTGAGCCTGCTCGTCCTCGGGCTCCTGTTCACGTTCTTCGCGGTCAGCATGCTCACGATGATCACCGAGTCCATTCAGTTGCTCCATACCCAGCTGGATCTCGCCGCGTATGAGCCGGATCCCTCCGCGGCCGGGCTGGTCACGGCCGGGATCATCGGTGTGTCCCTGATCTGGCTGGCCACAGCCGCAGGCGTGATCCTGTTGCTGGTCCGAGGCAAGCGCGCGTTCTACGTGCCGCTGATCGGTGCGGTCCTGTCCGCGTTCGTGTTCATCGCCTTCACCACCGCGGTTTTGGCCACCGACCCGACGCTGCTCAACGACCCGAACCTGATGGACGTCTACGGCCAGCTGTAGACGACGCCATTCTGCCGGGTCCGGCGTACACGAAGGCCCCCGTCGGTCAGATCCTGGATCTGATCGACGGGGGCCTTCGTGGTGAACGCGGCTGGCCGGTTCCTAGCTGCTGACCCGTCCGCCGAGACCGCGGGCATCCGCGTTGCCGGCCAGGTCCTTGCGCAGTTCCTTCGGCAGCGAGAACAGCAGGTCCTCCTCGGCCGTCTTGATCTCTTCGATGTCGCCGTAGCCGGCCTCGGCCAGATCGGCGAGCACCTCGTGCACGAGTTCGTCGGGCACGGATGCCCCGCTGGTCACGCCCACGGTGACAACCCCGTCGAGCCACTCCTGCTGGATCTCGCTGGCAAAGTCCACGCGGTAGGCAGCCCGGGCGCCGTACTCCAGCGCCACCTCGACCAGTCGCACCGAGTTGGACGAGTTCGCCGAGCCGACCACAATGACGAGGTCCGAATCACGGGCCACCTTCTTGATCGCCACCTGGCGATTCTGGGTGGCGTAGCAGATGTCGTCGCTGGGGGGATCCTGCAGATTTGGAAAACGGGCACGCAGGCGACGCACGGTTTCCATGGTCTCGTCCACGCTCAGCGTGGTCTGGGACAGCCAGACCACCTTGTCGGGGTCGCGCACCTCGATGGTGTCGGCGTCGTCAGGGCTCCCGACGAGCGTGGTGTGCTCGGGTGCCTCCCCCGCGGTTCCCTCGACCTCTTCGTGGCCTTCGTGGCCGATCAGCAGGATCTGGAAGTCGTCCCGGGCGAAGCGCACGGCCTCACGGTGCACCTTCGTGACCAGTGGGCAGGTGGCGTCGATTGCCAGCAGGCCGCGGTCCGCCGCCGCGGTGACGACGGCCGGGGACACGCCGTGGGCGCTGAAAACGATGTGGGAGCCGGTGGGCACCTCGTCGACTTCCTCGACGAAGATCGCCCCCTTCTTCTCCAGCTCGGAGACCACGTGGATGTTGTGCACGATCTGCTTGCGCACATACACGGGGGAGCCGTACAGTTCGAGGGCCTTCTCGACGGCGATGACGGCACGGTCCACGCCGGCGCAGTAGCCTCGCGGGGCGGCCAGCAGCACCCGTTTGCGTCCGAGCACCGGGGTATCCTTGAGCCTGTTGCGTGCGCGGGGAATCCGTGGCATGCCAAGGCCGATCACAGGCGAATCCGTACTGATAGTCACCTCCTCATCTTATGGGGGCCGACTGTGCAGTCCGTGGGAGGAACGATTGATGACGGACGCACCACCCACCCTCGAGACCCCCTGGCCGGTCGGGCTGCTGGCCAACAAGATCCGCGGCTACATCGAGCGCCTCGGCACGGCCTGGGTCGAGGGCGAGATCACCCAGTGGGGCGCCAGCGGCGGCAACGTTTACGGCAAGCTCAAGGACCTCACCGAAGACGCCACGGTCAGCTTCACGATCTGGTCGTCGGTGCGCGCGAAGCTGACCAGCGACTTCAAGCAGGGCGACCGGGTCATCGCCCTCGTCAAACCCAACTACTGGGTCAAGGGCGGCACTCTCACCATGCAGATGCTCGAGATGCGCCACGTGGGCCTCGGCGACATGCTGGAACGGCTCGAACGGCTGCGCAATCGGCTGGCCGGCGAGGGTCTGTTCGACGCGTCCCGCAAGAAGCCGCTGCCCTTCCTCCCCCATTGCATCGGCCTGGTCACCGGCAAAGACTCCGACGCTGAGAAAGACGTCATCCGCAACGCCCAGCTGCGCTGGCCGGCCGTCACTTTCGACCTGGCCTACGCCGCCGTGCAGGGTGACCGCATGGTGTCCGAGGTGACCGCGGCCATCCAGCGGCTGGACGCCGACCCGGAGGTCGACGTGATCATCGTCGCCCGCGGCGGCGGCGACTTCCAGAACCTGCTCGGCTTCAGCGACGAGACGCTGATCCGGGCTGCGGCGGCCTGCACGACCCCGCTGGTCAGCGCGATCGGCCACGAGGCCGACCGGCCGCTGCTCGACGACGTGGCCGACCTGCGCGCGTCGACGCCGACGGATGCCGCCAAACGCGTCGTGCCGGACGTCTCCGACGAACTCAACCGGGTACAGCAGGCCCGGGCCCGCCTCAGCAACCGGCTGACCGGTATCCTCGCGCACGAGGTCGACCGGATCGGCCAGCTTCGCTCACGCCCGGTGCTGAGCACCCCCGAGTGGATCATCGATTCCCGATCCGAGGACCTCACCCGCTACGTCGCCCGCGGCGCCGAGCTGGTCGACCGGGCGGTCGAGCGGGCCGGAGCGGTGATCGTCGACCTGCGTTCCCAGTTGCGCGCCCTCTCCCCCCAGGGCACCCTCGACCGCGGCTACTCGATCGTGCAGTTGCAGGGCGGCCAGGTGGTGCGCTCGCCCGGGCAGGCACCGTCGCAGACGAAACTCCTGATCACGCTCGCCGAGGGCGCTCTGGCGGCCACCGCGGACGCGGCAACCTCCGACCCGACACCGTCGAATGAGAAATTAGAATGGACACCATGACCTCGGCACCAGACGAAATCAACGCACTGAGCTACGAACAGGCCCGGGATGAGCTCGTGCGCGTGGTGAACGCCCTCGAGCAGGGAGCCTCGTCGCTGGAGGAATCACTCGCGCTGTGGGAACGAGGTGAGGCTCTCGCCCGCCGCTGCGAAGAGTGGCTGATCGGCGCGAAAGCCAGACTGGATGCCGCCAGGGCAGGCCAAGTCGACTCCGCCGCGACAGCCGGATGAGCCCCGCCAAGCGCGCGCCCCGAATCGTCGCAGAGCTGGGTCGCCCGGAGACGCCGGATGAAACCCGCACCCGGCTGGCCGAGAACTCCCGCAAGTACCGCTCCCACAAGACCGTGAACAATCTGGTCCTGTCCCTGCTGGCCACACTGGGCACAGTCCTGGTGCTCGTGCTGCTGGTGCCGCGCAGCGACGCCCCGCAGAACCGCGACGTCGATTTCGCCGCCGTCGCCGCGCAGGTGCAACCCGGCCTCACCGATCCCCTGCTGGTTCCGGAGTTGCCGAGTGGGTGGACGGCCAACGCCGCGCAGTGGCGCCTGGGCGGAAGCGACAAGATCCCGTCCTGGTACATCGGCCTGATCACGGCCAAGACCGAGTTCATCGGCCTCACCCAAGCGCTCGGCGCCAACCCGAGCTGGCTCGCCGACGAGCTGCAGGATGCTCCGGTCGCCGGCACCGTCATGATCGCCGGAGTCACCTGGGACGTCTACCGCAACACCGCACCGGAAGATGACCGCGGCAATTTCGAATCCGCTCTGGTGACCACGGCCGGCGACAGTACCTACCTCCTCGTCGGCACCGCCGATGACGAGGAACTCGCCGTCCTGGCCGCAGTGCTGGCCGAACAGATCAGTTCCAACAGCACCGAGGGACAGTAATGGGCGAGGCAGCAACACCGGCAGACGTCTGGACCGACCTGCAGCGTGGAAACGACCGCTTCGTGAGCGGCGAGCCGCGGCATCCGCGCCAGGATGTGGACCGCCGAGCCGAACTCGCCTTCGTACAGACCCCCGACGCGGCCCTGTTCGGCTGCAGCGACTCGCGGCTGGCCGCCGAGATCATCTTCGACAAGGGCCTCGGCGACCTCTTCGTCGTGCGCAATGCCGGTCAGGTCATCTCCGATTCGGTGCTCGGCTCGCTCGAATACGCGGTCGCCGTGCTGCGTGTGCCGCTCATCCTGGTGCTCGGCCACGACGGCTGCGGGGCCGTGCGCGCCGCCATCGATTCCCAGGCCGCCGACGCGCAACCTCTGCCCGCGCACATCAGCCGGATCATCGAGAAGATCGTGCCGGCCGTCCGCCGGGTGGCGGGGTCCAAGGATGCGACGTCGATCGATCCCGAGCTGGTCGACGCCCTCGCCGTCGGCCGCGAACACCTTCGCGACACGGTGTCCGAACTGCTCGAGCGCTCTGAGATGATCAGGGCGGCCGTGGCAGAAGGTACATTGGCTATCGTCGGGGCGAACTACCGGCTGCTCGAAGGCCGTGCCGTGCCCGACATCGTTGTCGGCGTGGTTTAGCCGAGCAGCCCGCCCGCGACGAGCCGCCCAGGCCGTCGCCGCGCGTTCCCGTACCGAAGAGATTCCCAACCGAAAGGTAATACACACCGTGGTGGACAAGACCGCTGAAGCCGAGTACCGGATCGAACACGACACGATGGGCGAGGTCCGGGTTCCGGTCGCCGCCCTCTACGGGGCGCAGACGCAGCGGGCCGTCGAGAATTTCCCGATCTCCGGCTCGGTACTGGAGCCCGCCCAGATCGCCGCCCTGGCACGTATCAAAAAGTCCGCCGCCCTGGCGAACGCGAAACTAGGGGTACTGGACGTCGACATCGCCAACGCGATCGCCGCCGCCGCCGACGAGGTCTCCACCGGTCGCTACGACTCCGAGTTCCCGATCGACGTCTACCAGACCGGCAGCGGCACCTCCTCGAACATGAACATGAACGAGGTCCTCGCGACCCTGGCGACCCGCAGCCTCGGGCGCCCGGTGCACCCGAACGACCACGTGAACGCGTCTCAGTCCTCCAACGACGTGTTCCCGACATCCGTGCACCTCGCCGTGACGAGCGCGCTCATCGACGAGCTCGTCCCCGCACTCGACCACCTGGCTGTGGCCTTAGAGGCCAAGGCCGAGCTGTGGGCCGGCGCGGTCAAGGCCGGCCGCACCCACCTGATGGATGCCACCCCGGTCACCCTCGGCCAGGAGTTCGGCGGATACGCGCGGCAGATGCGCCTCGGCATCGAGCGCGTGCGCACCGCGCTTCCCCGCGTCGCGGAGGTCCCCCTCGGCGGCACTGCGGTCGGAACCGGCATCAACACGCCCGCCGGGTTCCCGCAGCTCGTGATAGAGCTGCTCGTCGAGGAGACCGAACTGCCGGTCACCGAGGCACGCGACCACTTCGAGGCGCAGGCCAACCGGGACGGCCTGGTGGACGCATCCGGCGCCCTTCGCACCATCGCGGTGAGCCTCACCAAGATCTGCAACGACCTGCGCTGGATGGGCTCGGGCCCCAACACGGGCTTCGGCGAGCTGAACATCCCCGACCTGCAGCCGGGCTCCTCGATCATGCCGGGCAAGGTGAATCCGGTGATCCCCGAGGCCGTGCTGATGGTCTGCTCCCGCGTGATCGGCAACGACGCCACCATCGCCTGGTCGGGCGCGTCGGGCTCGTTCGAGCTCAACGTCGCGATCCCGGTGATGGGCACCGCCCTGCTCGAGTCGATCCGCCTGCTCTCGAACGCGGCCCGCGTGCTCGCCGACAAGACCGTCGACGGCCTCACGGCGAATGTCGAGCGCGCGCGCGCGCTGGCCGAGTCCTCCCCCGCCATCGTCACTCCTCTAAACCGGGTCATCGGCTACGAGGCCGCGGCCAAGGTGGCCAAGTACTCGGTGGCCGAAGGGGTGACCGTGCGCGAGTCCGTCATCGCGCTCGGTTTCGTTGAGCGCGGCGAGGTCACCCTCGAACTGCTCGACACCGCCCTCGACGTGCTGAGCATGACCCGCCCGCCTCAGGCGAAGTAGCCCCACGCTTTCTCACTCGCGCAGCTCCTTGTCCGTTCAGCGCTCACCAATTCGACGGAGATTTTGCTTCCGGTTGCCTGTTTTCGTACCGAAAGCGGCTTCTGGGGCAAAATCTCCGTCGAATTCGTCAGGGCGCTAGCGCACCTCGTTGCCCTCGAGCATCTCGGTCACGAGGGCGGCGATCGCGCTCCGCTCCGAGCGGGTGAGCGTCATGTGGGCGAAGAGCGGATGTCCCTTGAGCGTCTCGATCACCGACGCCACCCCGTCGAAGCGGCCGACCCGCAGATTGTCCCGCTGCGCCACATCGTGGGTGAGGACCACCCGCGAGTTCTGCCCGATCCGGCTGAGCACCGTGAGTAGCACGTTGCGTTCGAGCGACTGAGCCTCATCGACGATCACGAAAGCGTCGTGCAGGGACCGGCCGCGGATGTGCGTCAGCGGCAGGACTTCGAGGATGCCGCGCTCGATGACCTCCTCCAGCACGTTCTCGGAGACGATGGCCCCGAGTGTGTCGAAGACCGCCTGGGCCCACGGGCTCATCTTCTCGGCGGCGTCGCCGGGCAGGTACCCCAGCTCCTGGCCGCCGACCGCGTAGAGCGGCCGGAAGACCATGATCTTGCGGTGCTGCTGGCGTTCCAGCACGGCCTCGAGCCCGGCGCAGAGGGCGAGCGCCGACTTCCCCGTGCCGGCCCGACCTCCCAGTGACAGGATACCGATCTCCGGGTCGAGCAGCAGGTCGATGGCGAGCCGCTGTTCCGCCGAGCGTCCCTTCAGCCCGAAAACGTCCCGGTCGCCGCGCACGAGCTTCATCGCGCCGTTGCCGGTCACCCGGCCGAGCGCCGAACCGCGGTCGGAGTGGATGACCAGGCCCGTGTTCACGGGCATATCCTGCACGAGACGGGTGTGCACGACCTCCTTGTCGTAGAGCTCGTCGATCAGGTTCGAGCCCAGGGTGATCTCGTCGATGCCGGTCCAGCCGGAGTCCACGGCAAGTTCGTGACGGTACTCCTCTGCGGTGAGGCCGAGCGAGGCCGCCTTGACCCGCAGGGGCAGGTCTTTGGAGACGACGGTTACATTCAAGCCGTCGTGGGCGAGATTCAGGGCCACGGCCAGGATGCGGGAGTCGTTGTCACCGAGTTGCAGTCCGGACGGAAGCACCGACATGTTCGAGTGGTTGAGCTCCACGCGGAGGCTGCCGCCGTCACCGACCGGGATCGGGAAGTCCAACCGTTCGTGCTTCACCCGCAGTTCGTCAAGCAACCGCAGTGACTGGCGGGCGAAGTAGCCGATCTCCGGGTCGTTGCGCTTGGCCTCGAGCTCCGCAATCACCACGACGGGGAGCACGACGGCGTGCTCCGCGAAACGGAAGATCGCTTTGGGATCGGAGAGCAGAACCGAGGTGTCAAGAACGTACGTGCATTCGGTCTGCCCCGTCGCCGACGCGCTCTGGTTAGAACCCTTGCTATCGATCTGATTAGCGGTCACAACCACTCCCACCCCGTGCCCCGTGAGGCACAGATTGTGTTGGCGAGCGGCCACAGGGTTCTCGAGCCGTACTTATGTGGCCGTCTCGATCAGGCGCCATACCTGATAAGCATGACGCTACTTACCCGCACGCTCCAGGGGAAGAGCGACACGCCCATTCGAAACAATGTTCACCGAGCCGTCGTCAGTAGGTCACGGCGGTCGCATACGAGGTGAACGCCCCGCGCAGCATGTCGACCGTGTCCGGGCTGAGCGCCGCATGGGTGCTCAGCCGCACGGTGCCGTTGCGGGTCGTCGCCGTCACCCCGTGGTTGTGCAGCGCGATGCTCAGCAGCGTGAGCTGGCTCGCCGGTGGCTCGAGCACCAGGATGCCGGCCCGCTCCCGGTCGTCTCGGGAGGAAACCACGGGCACAGCGAACTCGTCCGCCAGATCGATCAGAAGCGACACGTTCACGGCGATCGCATCTTCAATGGCACGGATACCGACCTCGGCCACCTCCTCGAGGGCGGCCGCGAACCGGGCCTGGGCGATGGCGTCGCCATTGCTCACCCGGAACGCGTTTGCGCTGCGGCTCGGCGGCAACACTTCGTCCCACGGCTCGGGGACGTCGGTACCGGCGAAACCGGAGAACACGGGGACCAGGCGTTCCACCGCACGGTCGCTGAGAGCCAGGAACCCGGTGCCCCAGCCGGCCCTGGACCATTTCTGCCCGCCCGACGCGACAACGTCTGCCACCTCGTAGGGGACATCCACTGCGCCGAAACCCTGGATGGCGTCGACGATGAGCAAACGGTCGCCGATGACCTGACGGATGCCCTCGAGGTCCACGCGATGGCCGGTGCGGGAATCGACGAGGCAGACCGCCACTGCGGCAGTGGCCGGGGTGAGCTGCTCCCGGATCTGCCCAGGGGTGACGCGGCCGTGGTCGGTCTCCAGCCAGAGCGGGGTGACCACCCGCAGCGCCTCCGCGGCGCGCACGGCCGCGAACGGGACCGTGGGAAAGTCACCCGACGACAGCAGCACCGCCCCCGTCAGGCCGAACATGGCCTGCATCACGCCGGTGGTGGTGTTGGGCTCGGAAACGACCTGGTCGGCGCGGAATCCGGTCGCCCGGGCCACGGCGGTGCGCAGCCGCTCGTCCTGGGCTTGGAAGTGGTCCAGGCTGCCGAACCGGGCCCGCGAGAGCATCTCGGTCTGGCCGAGGGTTTCGGCGACCACACCCGCCGACAGCGGGCCGATCCGGGCATAGTCGAGGTATCCGGGTTCCGCGATGAACCCGTCAAGGAACCGTTCGAGAGCCGTCATGAGGTGCCCCTACCCTCCGAAGCGGCGCTGGCGTCGGGCAAAATCGCGCAGGGCGCGCAGAAAGTCGACCTGGCGGAGGTCAGGCCCGAGCGCCTCCACGAAGTAAAACTCGCTGTGTGCGCTCTGCCAGAGCATGAAATCGCTGATGCGCTGCTCCCCCGACGTGCGGATGACCAGGTCCGGATCGGGCTGGCCGCCCGTGTACAGGTGCGCGCCGATCAGATCCGGGGTCAGCGTCTCCGCAAGGTCCTCGAGCACGCCGCCGCTGGCAAGGTGCGCTCCCACGATGCTGCGCATGGCGTCGGTGATCTCGGTGCGCCCGCCGTAGCCGACGGCAAGGTTGACGTGCAGCCCCTTCTTGCGGGCCGTGCGCGCTTCCGCGGCGTTCAGTGCGGCCACCAGCGGCTCGGGCAGTCCGGTCTTCGAGCCGACCTGCTGCACCCGCCAGTCGCGGTACCGGGACAACTCCTCCGCGAGCTTGGCGATGATCTTCGTCAGCTCCGCGAGTTCTTCGCTGGGCCGGTTGGTGAGGTTGTCGGACGACAACAGGTAGAGCGTGACGACGGAGATGCCGAGGTCGTCACACCACTTGAGGAACTCCCGCATCTTGGCGGCACCGGCCCGATGCCCGTGGGCGGCGGAGTCGAACCCGAGCTGTTTGGCCCAGCGCCGGTTGCCGTCGATGATCATGGCGACGTGGTTTGGAAGCACATCCGGCGTCAGCCCGCGACGAAGCCGACGCTGATAGACCCCGTAGAGAATGCCGCGCGCCCAAGGAACTTCCCGTTTCTGCACACAGTTACGCTAGCCCACTCGGGAGCGTCGCGTACCGCGCGCGGCATGCACACTGTCCTATTCTTGCAGCATGGCCTCAGCGGATGACATCCCCAACCTGCCGTTGTTCGAGGACGACCTGCCCCCGCAGGTGGACGTCAAGCCCACCTGGCGAGGATGGATCCACGCCGGCACGTTCCCGATCACGATCGCGGCCGGGATCGTGCTGCTCCTGTCGGCCGAGGGCAGCGCGGCCCGGTGGAGTTCGCTCGTGTTCGTGCTCAGCTCGATGCTGCTGTTCGGCAATTCGGCGCTGTACCACCGGTTCGACTGGAGTCCGCGCACGAAGGTCATCCTCAAACGGATCGACCACGCCAACATCTTCCTGCTGATCGCGGGCTCTTACACGCCCATCGCCGTGCTGGCCCTACCGCCCGCCAAGTCCACGCTGCTTCTGTCGCTGGTCTGGGGCGGCGCCCTCCTCGGAATCGCGTTCCGGGTGTTCTGGATCCACGCCCCACGCTGGCTCTACGTTCCGCTGTACCTGGCACTCGGCTGGGGAGCGCTGATGTTCATCGTGGACTTCTTCCAGGCCAACGCAGCGATGATGACACTGATCATGGTCGGCGGGCTCTGCTACTCGGTCGGCGCCGTCATCTACGGCATGAAGCGGCCGAACCCGCTGCCGGGCGTATTCGGCTTCCACGAGATCTTCCATACCCTGACCGTGGTGGCTTTCCTCTGCCACTGGGCGGCGATCATGATCATCGCGACGAACCCGATCCACCCGTAGTTCGCTAGTCCTTGTCGGCGATTCCGGCCTCTGCGGCCTTCTGTGCGGCCATCTCCGCCTGCAGACGTTCCTGAATCTCGGCGCGGTAGGTGTTGCGGCGCACTCGGCGGGCCATGTCCATCGCCAGCAGCACCGCTCCCACGGCGACCAGAGCAATCGCCACAAAGCCTTCCGGGCCCGGCGTCACCGTGTTCGGGTCGAACTCCGGCGGTGGGGTGGCGGCCAAAACGATGCTCACGAGGGGAGCCAGGATCAGGCCGCTCACGAGTCGTCCCGGATTCCGGTGAAGAGGTCGGATTCAGGTATCACGGTGTCCACTTTCGATTCGACGAGCTGGAAGTCTTCATAGGGCCACGCCTCGCGGATGAGGTCGTTCGGCCAGAAGAAGAAACTGCTGGTGGGGGCAACCTGACTCGCGTGGGCTCGAAGCGCCGCGTCCCGCACCTCGAGGAAGTCACCGACGGGCACATGGGTCGTGGCCAGCTTCGGGTAGTCTTTCATCCATTCCCTGGCCGCTCCGAGCGGCTCCAGCAGGGGCGAGTCCGGCTCCGTGACGCTCAGTTCCAGGAACATGGCGTCGACGCGTTCGAGGTTGAAAATCCGATCGTAATAGAGCTTCTCGACCTGCCAGGGCTCACCGGCATCCGGGTACCGGGTCGGTTCGGCGGCGGCACGGTAGGCCTCCATCGACACGTCGTGGCAGCGGATGTGGTCGGGATGCGGGTAGCCGCCCTTCTCGTCGTAGGTCACCAGGACCTGCGGTCGAAATTCGCGGATCAGCCGGACGACCGGTTCGGCGGAGATCGCCACCGGGATGTCCGCGAACGAGTTCGGGGGCACCGAACCGTCTTCGTTCATGCCGGAGTCCTCGTAGCCGAGCCAGCGGTGCTGCACGCCGAGGGCCCGCTGGGCCTCTGCCATTTCCAGACGGCGCAGTCCCGGCAGGTCGCGCTCGGCCAGCGGATGGCCGAGCAGAGCCTCATTCAGGATGCTCCCCCGCTCGCCGCCCGTGCAGCTCAGGATCATCACTTCGGCGCCGAGACGCCGGTAGTGGGCATAGGTCGCGGCGCCCTTGCTCGACTCGTCGTCGGGATGGGCGTGCACCGCCAAGAGTCGCAGCGTCATGAAACTCCTCAGAAATGCCAGATAACCTTGGTACCAAGACTAATCGTTGATCCGTGAGTGTGGAGTCTGAGTGGCCCTGAGCAGCAACCTCGACAGCCGGTACGGGCGCGCCCCGAACCGGGGCACGAGAGACCGCCGCGTTCTGTTCGTCTCAGCCGGCTCCCTCGCGGCAATCCTCCTGGGCTTCGTGGTCTGGGTGGGACTGGGGGCGTCGCAGCCTCTGATCGAGACCCGGGACATCCGTCACAGCATCATCGACGAAAACACTGTGAGCGTCACGTTCGAGGCGTCCATCCCGGTCGGCCGCACCGCCAGCTGCGCGGTTCAGGCGCTCAACGAGAGTTTCACGGTGGTTGGCTGGAAAGTCGTCGACCTGCCCGCGAGCATCGTGTATTCGCGGTCGACGACGACGGATGTGCGCACCACCGAGCAGAGCAACACCGGATTGATTTACCGCTGCTGGCTGACCTAGACTGATGACTTCGCCCTGACGTGATCGTCGGGGCGTCCGTTGTATATCTGCGGGTTCACCCGCACGGGCATCGAACGAGCACGAACAAGCATGAGGAGATTCCACCCATGACTACCGAAACCACGGTCACCTGGCTGACGCAGGAGGCCCACGACCGCCTCGCCGCAGAGCTGGACACGCTCAGCACCGTCGGGCGCGTCGAGATCGCGAAGAAGATCGAATCGGCTCGCGAGGAGGGCGACCTCAAGGAGAACTCGGGCTACCACGCGGCCAAGGATGAGCAGGGGAAGATGGAGGCCCGCATCCGCACCCTCGTTCTGCTGCTGCGCAACGCCGAGGTCGGCCATGCGCCGAAAAGCCGGGGCGTCGTCGAGCCGGGAACCGTGATCACGGCCACGATCGCCGGCGATGAGACCCGCTTCCTGATCGGCAGCCGCGAGATCGCCGGGGACAGCGACCTCGACGTCTTCAGCGAGCAGAGCCCGCTCGGCACCGCGATCATCGGCCTCGCCGTCGGAGCGACAACGTCGTACGTGACGCCCACCGGCAAGGAAATCGCCGTCGAGATCTTCCTCGTGGAGACCTGGACCGGCAACTAGCCGCACCGGGCCCCCGCTCGCGCCGCGCCCCGCCTGGCTCCCGTCGTCGAACCAATTCGACGGAGATTTTGCGGAAAATGCGAGTTCTCGGGGCTTCTGGAGCCGATCCGGGCAAAATCTCCGTCGAATTCGTTAGAGTCACGGCACCGTCACGAGCGTCAAATCCACGACGCACGATTCGTCGAAGCTCCCCCGCTAGTCGATCTGCGGGTCGTATCCGGCCGCACGCAACACATCCACGACGAGCTGGCGGTGGTCGGGCCCGCGAGTCTCGACGCTGACGTTGAGTTCGACCTCGCTGATCTGAAGCCCCACACCGTGCCGCGTGTGGAGAACCTCGATCACGTTGGCGTGCGCCTCGGCGAGCAGCTCCGAGATGCGGGCCAGCTGCCCGGGACGGTCGGGCAGCATGATGCGCAACGTGAGATAGCGGCCGGATGCCGAGAGACCATGGCTGATCACGCGCTGCATCAGCAGCGGGTCGATGTTTCCCCCGCTGAGGATTGCGACCGTCGGGCCGGTCGCGGTGACCTTGCCCGCGAGGATCGCCGCCACGGCGACCGCGCCGGCCGGCTCGACCACGAGCTTGGCGCGCTCGAGCAGCACCAGGAGGGCACGAGCCGTGTCGTCCTCGGTGACGGTGACGACCTCATCGACGGCATCACGCACGATCTCAAAATTGAGCAGGCCCGGTTTGGCCACCGCGATGCCGTCGGCGATGGTCGGCATGATCTGGATCTCCAGCACCCGGCCGGCCTCGAGGGACGGAGGGTAAGCGGCCGCGTTGGCGGCCTGCACCCCGATCACCCGGATCTGGCGGCCGTCCCGGCGCGCGCGCTGCTTGAGCACGCTGGCGACACCGGAGATGAGGCCGCCACCGCCGATCGGAACGATCACGGTGGCGAGGTCGGGAACCTGGTCGAGGATCTCCAGACCCACGGTGCCCTGGCCGGTGACGACATCCGCGTGGTCGAACGGCGGGATCAGGATGGCGCCGGTCTCGGCGGCCCACTCCGCGGCCGCGAGCAGCGGCTCGGCCACCGTATTTCCGCGCAGGATGACGTGCGCGCCGTAGTCGCGGGTTGCCTGCAGCTTGGGCAGGGCGACGCCGACGGGCATGAAGATCGTGGCCTGGATGCCGAGCTCCCGCGCCGCGAAGGCGACGCCCTGGGCGTGGTTGCCGGCCGAGGCGGCCACGACGCCGCGGGTCTTCTCTTCGTCGGTGAGCTTGGACATCCGGTTGTACGCGCCGCGGATCTTGTAGGACCCGGTGCGCTGCAGGTTCTCGCACTTGAGGAGGACCGGCGCGCCGAGGAGCTCCGAGAGGTAGCGGGACGTTTCCATCGGGGTGACGGCGGCGACCCGACCAACGACATCCCGGGCGGACTCGAAATCGGCCAGGGTCGGTCCGACGAGCGAGACATTAGTCATGGGAGGCACTTTTCTCGAGGCGGTATGCCGGTCGGCGGAAACCGGGGCGTTGCGGGACGGTCTGCCACAACGAGGAGGCGAAGACGGGTGCCGAGGCGGTCTGCTCGGATCGCCACGCCCCGCTGTTGATGTAGCTGATCATGACGTTGAGCACGGCAGCGATCGGCACGGCGAAGAGGGCGCCGGCGATGCCCGCGAGCAGGGCGCCGGCCGCCACCACGAGAACGACACCCAGTGGATGCACCTTGACCGCCGTACCCATGATCAGGGGCTGTAGCACGTGACCCTCGATCTGCTGCACCAGCAGCACAACGCCGAGCATCAGCAAAGCCACCACCCAGTCGTTGAAGATCAGGGCGATCACGACCGCCACCGCGCCCGTGGCCACGGCGCCGACGATGGGGATGAACGAGCCGAGGAAAACGAGCACGCCGATCGGGATGGCGAGCGGAACCCCCAGCAGTGCGGCCCCGACCCCGATGCCGATCGCGTCGATGGACGCCACCAGGATCTGCACCCTGGCAAAGTTCCCCAGCGTGGTCCAGCCGGCCACCCCCGCGCCGTCGATGGCCGCGCGCGCGCCCTGGGGGAACAGGCGCACGATCCAGGACCAGATGCCCTTGCCATCGATCAGGATGAACAGCAGGCTGAACAGCGCCAGAAGGAAACCCGTCACCAGGTGGCCGAGCGAGGACCCCACGGAGAGCGCCCCGGAGACGAAAACCTGGCTGTCCGCCTGAATGGCGTCCCAGGCCTGGCCGAGGAACGCGTTGAGCTCCGGTTCGGTCAGCTGCAGCGGCGACGCCAGGAGAACGGCCTTGAGGCTCTCGTAGGAGGCGGCGAGCCTGTCGTTCAGGCCGACCGTGCCGATGGCGATCTGCTTCACGGCCAGCGTGATCAGTCCGCCGAGGATCGCGAAGGTATTGATCAGAGCGACCACGACCGCGAGAGCCTTGGGAAATCGGTGTCGCACCAGGAATCCGACGAAGGGCACGAGCAGTGCCGACACCAGCACGGCCACAAGCAGCGGGATGACGATCAACCGCAGCTGGATGACGATGAAGATGAAGACAGCAAGTGCGCCGGCGAGCGCGAGCAGGCGCCAGGACCAGGCGGCGGCGAGTCGGATGCCGGCCGGCAGGTTCTCGTCGATTCCGTAGCCGTGCGAGGGCGGGAGCTCGACCAGGATCGGGGGTACGGTGCGGCGGCGTCCGAACACGCCGAAGAAGCCGCTGCGGGCGGGTTTTCCGTCGGTTTCCATCACGGCATCAGTCTAGGCAATCACACGTGCCGTCTCCGGTATGGGCCAAAGGTGCTCTCTGCCTCAGGCCCCGGACCGGTCACTACGCCGGAGAGGGGAGCGGGTCGACCGAGACGGGCGCGCCCGTGAACCGCACCAGAACCCGGTCCCCGGCCGACGGATGCAGCCGCGCGCCGTGCTGCACGACGAGCGACGCGCCGTCGTCCAGGCGCACTCTCGTGCGCCGGAGCGAGCCGTGGAAACTCGACGAGAGTACGACGCCCGGTGCCCCCGCAGCGCCGAATTCGAGGTCTTCCGGCCGCACGGAGACGGACACAGCGCCATCCGCCTGCGAGGGGTCGAGTAGCGGCAGAGAGGCACCGTGAACCCGCGCGAACCCGTGGCGCACCACGCCGACCAGTCGATTGCTGAGCCCCACGAAGTCCGCGATGAACGACGAGGCCGGCCGGGTATAGAGCTCTTCCGGTGCTCCGACCTGCTCGATGGAACCCGCCCGCATCACGGCGACGCGGTCGGCCACGGCGAGCGCCTCGTCCTGGTCGTGCGTGACAAACAGGGTCGTGATGCCCAGTTCGGTCTGGATGCGCCGGATCTCCTCGCGCAGCACCACCCGAACCTGGGCGTCAAGGGCCGACAACGGCTCGTCGAGCAGGAGAACCCGGGGCTCGGTGACGAGGGCGCGCGCCAGCGCCACCCGTTGCTGCTGACCTCCGGAGAGCTGGTGCGCGAAGCGGTCGTAGTGGGCGTCGAGCCCGACCAGGGCGAGGGCCGCGGCCGCTCGGGCGCGCCGTTCCTCGCCGCGGACCTTCCGCATGCGCAGGCCGAACTCGACGTTCTCGCCCGCGCTGAGGTGCGGGAACAGCGAGTAGGACTGGAACACCATGCCCAGGTCGCGCCGGCTCGTCGGCAGTGTCGACACGTCGGCTCCGTCGATCAGGATGCTTCCGGCATCCGTGGATTCGAGCCCGGCCAATACCCGCAGCGCGGTGGTCTTGCCACTGCCGCTCGGGCCGAGCAGGGCGACGAACTCGCCCGCGTGCAGGGTGAGATCGAAGCCGGCCAGGGCACGGTGGCCGGTGAAGTCCTTCACCACGCCCGCGAAGCGCACCGAGGCTCCCGCCGGAGCGGTCGCCGCCGAACGGTCCCGGTTCTGATTCTGGGTCCGAAGCTGGTGCTGGTTCATAGCTGACCTCCGGTGGTGGGCCGTCGCCGGCTGCCGGCGCGAACCGTGCCGAGACGCCCGATGACAAGCAAGAGCAGGAATGCGAAGGTGAGTGCGAGCAGAGACAGGATGACGGCCGTATAGGGGTCGGCCTTGCTCACGACAACGAGCGCGGTCTGCAGGGTGATGCGGTTGAGCAGGGAGGCGATCGTGAATTCGCCGAGCACGACTGCGACCGAGATGAACGCGCCGGCGAGGATGCCACGGCGCAGGTTCGGGATCAGTACCCGCACGAGCACGCTCAGCCAGCCCGCGCCGAGCGTGCGGGCCGCCTCACTGAGCGTGCACACGTCGACGCCGTCGAGGTTCGTCTGGATGGCCCGGTAGGCGAACGGGAGCACCGTGATGCCGTAGGCGAACGCGAGGGTCCACACGCCGCTGCCAAGCAGGCGGGCGAGCACCGAGTACACCGGGGCCAGGCCGACCACGAGGACGATGGCCGGGATGCTGATGGGCAGGATGCAGACGAACTCCATCACGCGGCGCAGGCGGGGAAACCGCAGGTGCACCAGCAGCAGGGTCGGCACCAGCAGCAGGAGAACGATCGAGACGGTGCCCACGGCCAGGCCGACCGAGTTCCCGAGCGCGACGAGAACCGAACGGTACGGGCCGGCGAAGCCACCCTGGAACAGGGCCGTCCAGCGGGAGAGGTCGTGGCCGCCGGCGAGGCCGCGGCGCAGGGTGAACTCCACCATGGCGACGATGGGGATGGCGAAGAGGAGGCCGATGCTGCCGAGGATGAGGCCGCGCGCCAGCCGGGTGGGGGTGTGCGCCACCGCCTTCATCGCTGCCACCGGGCCGCCCGTGTCTGCAACGCCGAGTAGCCGGACATGACGACGAACATCACCAGGATCATGCCGAGCGCCAACGCCCCGGCGAGATTCTCCCGGCCAAGCAGGGTTTCACTGGTCAGGGCCGAGCGGATCTGCAGCGGAACGATCTGCGATCCCTGGCTGGTGAGCGCGGCGGCGGTCGCATAGGAGGAGAACGCGTTGGCGAAGAGCAGCAGCAGGCTGCCGAGAAACGAGGGCGCCAGCACCGGGAACGCGATCCGGAACCAGTAGGTGGCCCGGTTGCCGCCGAGGGTTGCGTTGGCCTCGGCCCAGTGCGGGTTGAGCGCCTGCAGCGCGGGCAGGAAGGTGATGATCATCAGGGGAACTTGAAAGTAGATGTAGGGCAGCACGAGGCCGGGGAGTTCGTAGAGCCATACCCCGTCGGCGAAGATGTCGACGCCGAAGGTGTCGCGCAGGATCACGGTGACCAGACCCTGGATGCCGATGGTCGCCACGAACGCGAAGGCCAGCATGACGCCGCCGAACTGGGCGAGCACGCCGCTGAGGGAGTCCACGACGGCGCGGAGGGGGCCGTTCGCGCGCGCGCCGAGCAAGCCGTAGCAGGCAAGGGCACCGACGATCGCACCCACAACGGCGGTGAGTGCCGACAGTCCGAATGACGCGGCGAAGGCGTCTCTCACGACCGGGTTGCCCAGCGCGGCCACAGTGTCGAGCGTGAACAACCCGGACTCGTCGACGAAGCCGCTTCCGACTGCGATCAGGGTAGGCACGAGCAGGAAGAGCACCACATATGCCGCGAACGGCAACAGCCCGAAGGCTGCCGCCGTGCCGCGCCGACTACCGGACAGCTGCGGCCCACTTCGCGCCGAGGAGCGCGGCTCCCGCGGCGCTCTCCGCCTCGGAGGGGACGACCGTCTCGGCCGGGGCCGCCGGGAGTGCGGCGAAGAGCGCGGCGTCGATGGTGCCGGCCGCCGCCATCGCCTCGGCGCGCACGGGGCGGGCGCCGCCGGCGAGCCAGAGGTTCTGGCCCTCGTCGCTGTAGAGGAATTCCTGCCAGAGCCTGGCTGCGGCCGGGTTCGGGGCATCCTTGTTCACGGCCTGGTTGTAATAGCCGGCGTAACCGGTTCCCGGAAAGACGACGACCTCCCAGTTGCGCTCGCCGGCCAGACTCGTGCCGTAGCCCACGTTGAGGTAGTCCCAGTCGAAGACCACCGGGGTCTCACCCGACGCGATGGTCGCCGAAGTCGGGTCGATCTTGACGAAGTTGCCGGCCTGGTTGAGCTCGTCGAAGAAGTCGATGCCGGCCTGGAAGTCGCTCACATCGCTCCCGCTCTGCACGGTGGCCAGCCCGACGGCGGCGAACGCAGCCCCGGCCTGTGTCGGGTCGCCGTTGATCGCGACCTTGCCCGTGTACTCGGCGCCGAGCAGGTCACGCAGCTCGGTCGGCGCGGGAACGGCGTCAGGGTCGTAGCCGACCGCCAGGTAGCCGCCGTAGTCGCCCGTGTACAGCCCGGAGGCCTCCTTGAGCGCATCCGGGATTTCGGCCCATGCCGCCACCTGGTAGGGCGCGAAGCGATCGGTGCTGGACAGCGCCACCGCGAGGCCCAGGTCGAATACGTCGGGGGCGGTGTCCTGCCCGGCGAGGTTGTCCGCGGCCAGGATCTCCTCGGCGCTGGACGCGTCCGGCGAGGCCTCGGTGATGGTGATCTCCGGGTACTTCTCGGCAAATGCGTCAAGCACGGCGCCGTAATTGGCCCAGTCCCGCGGCAGGGCGATCACGTTCAGGGCGCCTTCGACCCGGGCCGCGTCCTCAAGGGCGGCCAGGTCGCCGAAGGCGGAGAGGCTGGTCGCGGAGGCGGCATCGACCCCCGTGGTGCCGGAACCGGCATCCGCGGCACCGGAGCAGGCGGACAGGCTCAGGGCGAGGGCGGTGGCCGTGGCCAGGGCGGCCAGGATGCGGGTGGTGAACAAGTTTCCTCCGTCGAACCGGTGTCGGCCGCCGCGCGAAAACGCGGACGTGTGGAGCCGGGTAGCCGGTAAAAGCGAGGTTAGGAGCAGCCGTCGACCGTGAGGGGGCGCGCCGCTGAACATCGGGTGAATGCCGTCTGAAGCGTGCCACTAGGGTCGGAGAGTGGTGCAGACGATCTCCCCAGCCCTTGCCCGCCGGATCGCGCTCGGCGCGCAGGGCTTCGGCCGCCCGCCGACAGTGACGCCGGGCATCCGTCAACTGGATGCCCTGGTGAACCGGCTCGGGCTGCTGCAGATCGACTCCGTGAACGTGTTCGAGCGCAGCCACTATATGCCGGCGTACAGCCGACTCGGCGCCTACGACAAGGCGCAGCTGGACCGGCTGACCTCGGGCCGCGAATCCCGGTTCACCGAGTACTGGGCGCATGAGGCGTCGTTCCTGCCGCGCGACGCCTGGCCGCTCTTCGGCTGGCGGATGCGCGAATTCCGGACCCGGTCGGCAACCGAGGCGTGGGCTCAGGGCAACCGGCCGATGCTCGACTGGCTGCTCGCCGAGCTTGCCGCCAACGGTCCCCTGCGCGCGAGCGCCATCGAGCACGACGCGAACCGCCGCCGCGGCCCGTGGTGGGGCTGGTCGGACGTGAAGACCGGGTTGGAGACCCTGTTCCGCTGGGGCGACGTGGCGATCTCGGGCCGGGAACGGTTCGAGCGGGTCTACGGGCTGCCGGAGCAGGTGTTCCCGCGGGAGTTGCGGGAGCGAACGGTCGGCCGGGACGACGCGCACCGCGAGCTGGTGAGTCGCTCGGCGCGGGCGCACGGAATCGGCACGGGGA
Organism: Cryobacterium sp. TMT1-19; assembly: GCF_004403055.1. Lineage (NCBI taxonomy): Bacteria > Bacillati > Actinomycetota > Actinomycetes > Micrococcales > Microbacteriaceae > Cryobacterium > Cryobacterium sp. TMT1-19. The sequence goes on along the minus strand of NZ_SOHB01000069.1, from coordinate 69,829 downwards.
AGGACTTCGCCGACTACTTCCGGTTGCGCGGCCCGGCGACCCTGGCGGCCATCCACGACCTCGAGGATGCCGGCGAGCTCATCCCGGTCGAGGTGCCGGGCTGGGGTGCGGGCGGCGCACCGGGGGGAGCCTGGTTGCACCGCGACGCGCGGCTCCCGCGCCGGGTGGATGCCGCGACCCTGCTGTCGCCGTTCGACCCGGTCGTCTGGGAACGGGCGCGCGCGTTGCGCCTGTTCGGGTTCCACTACCGGATCGAGATCTACACGCCCGAACCGAAGCGGGTGTTCGGGTACTACTGCCTGCCCGTGCTGCTCGGCGACACGATCGTGGGCCGGGTCGACCTGAAGAACGACCGGCAGGCGCAGGTGCTGCGGGTGCGCGCGGCCTGGGCGGAGCCGGGCGCGCCGTCGGACACGGCCGGGCGTCTCGCATCTGTTCTCAAGGAGGCCGCCGCCTGGCAGGGCCTGCCGCAGATCGAGGTGGAACGGCGCGGCAATCTCGCCGAGGCGTTGGCCGCCGAGCTGCGTTAGCGGCCGTCGAAGCAGGTCAGAACTTGCGGCCCATCGTGTGCAGGCGCTCGACGCGCTCGGCGATCGGCGGGTGCGTGGCGAAGAGCTTGTCCATCACGCCGGGCTTGAGCGGGTCGGCGATCCAGAGGTGGGCCATCGAGGTATTCTGCTTCTTCATCGGGCGCCCGAAGGCCTCGAGCTTGCCGAGTGCGCTCGCCAGGGCGTCCGGATGCCGCGTGGTCAGGGCGGCCGTCGCATCCGCCAGGTATTCGCGCTGCCTCGACACCGCAAGCTGCACGATCGTGGCGATCAGGGGCGCCACGAGCATGGCGACGAGACCGACCACCATGATGACGGGGCTGCCATTATTTTTGCTGTTCCGGCCGAAGAACGCCATTCGAAGGAAGATGTCCGAGATGAACCCGACGGCGACGACGAGGCCGAACACGACCATCGACAGGCGGATGTCGTAGTTGCGCACGTGGCCGAGCTCGTGCGCCATGACGCCCTCGAGCTCGGAGTCGGTCATGATCTCCAGCAGGCCGGTGGTGGCCGCGACGATCGCGTGTTCCGGGTCGCGCCCGGTGGCGAAGGCGTTCGGCGCCGGGTCGTTGATGACATAGATCGCGGGCATCGGCGTGCCGGTGGTGATCGAGAGGTTCTCGACGATGTTCCAGAGCCTCGGATTCTCCGATTGACTGGTGATGCGGATGCCGCCGCTCATCGCGATCGCCTGGCGACCGGCCACGAAGTACTGCACCACGGCGTACCCCGTGGCGAAGACGACCGTGAAGATCAGGATGCTGTAGTCACCGGGCGTGCTATAGACCGCGTTGGCGAGCCAGCCGAGACCCGCGATGATGGCGATGAACAGGATGATGATGAAGACGGTGTTGCGCTTGTTGCGCGCAATTGCGCTGTACATGGCAGCCGTCCGCTAGAACTGAACGCGAGGCGGCTCCGCGATGGCGGCGGAGTCGGACACCTCGAAAAAGTCTCGCTGGGTGAACCCGAGGTTGCGGGCGATGAGGTTGTTGGGGAAGACCTGGATCTTCGTGTTCAGTTCCCGAACGCCGCCGTTATAGAACCGGCGTGAGGCCTGGATTTTGTCCTCCGTGTCGACGAGCTCGCCCTGCAACTGCAGGTAGTTCTGGCTGGCCTGCAGCTGCGGGTACGCCTCCGCTACAGCGAAGATGCTGCGCAGCGCGGTCTGCATGTGGTTCTCGGCGGCGGCGGCCTCGGCCGGACCCTGCGCGTTGAGCGACTCGGCCCGTGCCTTCGTGACGTTCTCGAAAACGGCCCGCTCGTGTGCCGCGTAGCCCTTGACCGTCTCGATCAGGTTCGGGATCAGGTCGGCCCGGCGCTTCATCTGAACGGTGATATCACTCCATGCCTCGTCCACGCGCACTTTGAGGGTGACGAGGGAGTTGTACGTGGCCCAGAGGTAAATCCCAATGATGACGACGAGTGCAACAACGATGAGGACCGGGATGAGCCATTCCATGGCAGCTTCTCCTTGAGGTGAGGCGGGGCGGGCAAGCAGGCCGCGGCGGCGCTTTTTACGACGCACGAGCTATCATAACCGCGCGCCCTGAGGCTCACATGCGCTTCCCGACACACTCCAAGTAACGCGGCGACGACCGGCCCCGCGCGACCGTCAGCGGGCGGAGAGCACCGTCTGCAGCCAGCGGTAGGACGACTTGGGGGTGCGGGTGCCGGTGCCGCTCTGGAAGTCGACGTGCACGAGGCCGAACCGTTGGGTGTAGCCGGCCGTCCATTCGAAGCTGTCCAGCAGGGACCAGACCAGGTAGCCCCGCAGGGTGACCCCGTCGGCGATCCCGCCGGGGGCCACCGCGGCGAGCGCCGCCGTGATGTGCTCGGCCAGGTAGTCGATCCGGGCCGGATCGTGCACGGCACCCCACTTGTCGGCGACATCGGGGAAGCTCGCTCCCCCGGCCGTGATGCAGACGGGCGGCAGGTTCTCCGCGTAGCGGTCGCGCAGTTCGCCGAGGGCCACACCGAGGTATTCGGGCGCGATGGCCGTGCCGGCGTTGGTCACCGGGAACTCGCGAAACGGGACGACGTGGAAGGGAAAGGCCACGACCTTCTCCGGCGGCCCGCTGGGCGGAGGCCCGTTCGGGGTCTTCGGGGCAGCGGCGCCGGCCCTGATCCGGCTCGGCTGGGAGTAGCCCAGCCCATAGAAGTCGAGCGGCTGGTGGATGGTGCGCAGGTCGTCCGGGTCGGTTTCCAGCAGCATCCGCATCGGTACCTGGTAGGGCTCCGGCGGTTCCGGGTAGCGGCCGAGCAGCACCGCGTCGGCGTAGACGCGATTGTGCAGCACGTCGAAGAGCGCGGCGGCGACCTCGTCGGCTTCGCGGCCGCTGGCGGCTTGCACGGGCGAGTGCACGTTGGAAATCCCGATCCGGCCGCACACATCGGCGGCGCGCAGCCCCTGCACAGCGAGTCCGTGAGCAAGCAGCTGGTGGTGCGCCGCCGGCAGGGCACCGAAGAGCCGGGCCTCCCCCGGGGCATCCGTGCCGAGGGCGTAGCCGTTGAGGGTCACCGTCGCGGGGTCGTTCAGGGTCAGCCAGGAGTCGATCCGGTCCCCGAACACCTCGCCGACCTGGTGGGCGTAGTCGCCGAACCGCATCGCGGTGTCTCGGTTCAGCCAGCCGCCGCGCAAGCGCAACGGGGTGTCCCAGTGGAACAGGGTCGCCATCGGGCTGATCCCCGCGACCAGGAGCCCGTCGAGCAGCCGGTCGTAGAAGGCCAGGCCGGCCCGGCTGAGCGAGCCGCGGCCATCCGGCTGCAGCCGGGACCAGGCCAGGGAGAACCGATAGACGTCGACGCCCAGTTCGCGGAGCAGCGTGACGTCCTCGTCGAGCCGATTGAAGTGATCGGTCGAAACGGATGCGTTGGAGCCGTCACGGATGCGCCCGGCGGTGGCCGTGAACGTGTCCCAATTCGATTCGCCGCGACCGCCCTCCCGGGCGCCACCCTCGATCTGGAACGCGGACGTTGCCACGCCCAGGGTGAAACCGTCGGGCAGCCGGTCTCCCAGCTCCCCCGCACGGTGTTCCCAGGCACGGGCGGCGGGGGTGTTGCTGTTGCTCATCGACCCAGGACTCTTTCCAGATAGCTGTTGCTGAAGCGGCGCTCCGGGTCAAGCCTGTCACGCACCGAGAGGAAGTCGTCGAAGTGCGGATAGTCGGTGCGGAGGGACGCCGCATCCCGGTTGTGCGTCTTGCCCCAGTGCGGACGCCCGCCGTGCGCGCGCATGATGGCCTCGACCGCCTGGAAATACGCAGCCGGGTCCTCCCGGTAGTACCGGTGCACGGCGATGTAGCCGGTCTCCCGGCCCGCTGCGGTGGACAGCCAGACGTCGTCGGCGGCGGCCGAGCGCACCTCGATCGGGAACGAGATGCGCCAACCTCGCGCCTCGATCAGCGCCCGCACTTCCCGCAGCGCGGCCGGTACCAGGGCGCGCGGCAGGGCATATTCCATTTCTTGAAAACGCACCGTGCGGTTCGTCAGGAACACGCGGTGGGAGACATCCGTGAATTCGCGTCTGCCGGTCAGGCGGGCGGCGAGTCGGTTGAATCCGGGGACTGTCGCCGGCGCCACGGCGCCCAGGGCGCAAATGCCGCGGTAGACCCCGTTCGCGAGCAGTTCGTCGTCGACGAAGCGGGCGACCTTGCCGAGCGGCGACCGGCCGGACTCCAGGGGCAGCCGGGTGTTGGTCTTGGTCAGGGCGGTCTCGGTGTGCGGGAACCAGAAGAACTCGTAGTGATCGCTGTGGTCGGACCGGTCGAGGTAGTGCTCCAGGACCTCCTCGAGCGGCTCGGCCGCCTCCACCGCGTGCAGCAGGAACGCGGGCACGCACTGCAGGGTCACGTCCACCACGATTCCGAGCGCACCGAGACCGAGCCGGGTCGCGGGCAGCAGCTCCGGGTTCTCCGTGGCGCTCACGCGCAGCAGGGTGCCGTCACCGACCACCAGGGTCAGCGCCACGATCTGGGTGGCCAGGCCGCCGTACCGGCCGCCCGTGCCGTGGGTCCCGGTGGACGTGGCGCCGGAGATCGTCTGCCGGTCCACGTCGCCCAGGTTCGGCAGGGCCAGACCGTAGGGCCGCAGCAGCCGGGGCAGTTCGAACAGTCGGGTGCCCGCGGCCAGAGTGACCTGCCCGGCCACGGTGTCCACACCGATCAGCCCTGCGAGGTCAAACAGGTCAAGCTGCACCCCGGGCGCGAGCGCGATGCCCGAGAAGCTGTGCCCGGAGCCCACGGCCTTGACCCGAAGGCCCACCGCCCCGGCCGCCACCACGGCGCGCTGCACGGCGGCGACGCTCGACGGCCGCTCCACGCGCACCGGGGTCACCGCCTGGTTCCGGGCCCAGTTGCGCCACACCGCTCCGCTCGCACTCACAGAAAGGCCTTCCCCTCACGCCGGTAGGTCGGCAGGATGTCGACCACCTTTCCATTCTCGACCAGCGCGAACTCGTTCACGTGCTCGCTCAGCTCCCCCGACTTGGTGTGCCGCGCCCAGACGCGGTCACCGACGCGAAGCCGGGCCGCACCGACACCGGTGAGCGGCGTCTGCACCTCACCGGCCATCTCCCGCGGCACCAGGCTGAGGCCCTCCGGCCAGACCACGCGGGGCAGCCGGTCGGCCCCGGGCACGCCGGACGCGATCCAGCCGCCGCCGTGCAGCACGGCCGTGTCGGGGCTGGGCTTCCGCACCACCGTGAGGGCGACCGCGGCCGCAGGCGCGGACCGAAAGCTCGCGAAATTGTCGAAGAGGTGGCCGCCGAAGAAGCCGCTGCCGACGGCAATGTCGGTGACGGATGCGTCAGCGCGCGTGCTCTCGACCGAGCCGGTTCCGCCCCCGTTCACGAACTCGAGGGGCGCGACCTCGCGCACCGCGGCGACGGCCGCGCTGCGCCGCTCCCTGAGCTCGCCAACGGACCGGCGCCGCACCCAGCGGGTGACCAGGCCCCGGAGCGGTTTCCCGGCCGGCCTGTCGCCGATCCCAGCCACCTGCGCCTCATAGGACATCACGCCGACGAGGACGAAGCCGGGGCGGGCGACGATGTCCGCGGCGAGCCGGCGGGCCTCGCCGGGTGTGTGCACGGGTGAACGCCAGACGCCCAGGTGGCCGAACACTGGGGCCTCCCAGGCCGCGTCGAGTTCGAGGCAGACCCGGAGGGAGGTGCCGGCCGCGCGGTCCAGCAGGTCGTGCGCGTTGTGGCGCAGGGCACCCAGGTGGAGGGCGGCGACGGGGGCGTCCAGGTGCGCCGTCGCGGCCGTGAGCTCGGGCCAGAACAGCCCCGGGGTCTGCCACGGCCGGCCCGTGGGGCGGTGGGAGAGGTCGAGCATCGGCGCACCGCCTTCAGTAGCCGGGATTGAGGATACCCGGCGCGGTGACCCAGCCACAGCCGCCCCGTGCTCTTTCGCGGGGAAACAGCAGCGTGGATGTTCCAGCGCCAGTATGCCCTATGGCCCCCGCCGATCACGAATGGCTGCCGTCGCCGTCAAATTGCGTGTCGCACGTTGACTTTCCCGGCGCTGGCCCGTGAAATGGTCACAGGGGGAATCATGTACGGGACACGTATGGCCGGTTCGGGCGGAACGCCCGGGCGCCGTCGTCGACGGTGGACGCCCGGTACCCTGCCTCTGTTCGTCGCCCTGGTCGGCCTGCTTCTCCTCGGCGTGCCGGGCGCGGCGTTCGCCGAACCGACTGCCGCAGCCACGCCGGCTCCCACACCGGCTCCCACAAGCGAGCGGGACGCCAAGGCGGCGCCGACGAACGCGCCGGCCATCGTCAGCCCACCGCCGGGCAGTTTCGTGGGCAGCGGAACCACCACCGTCTCCGGCACGGGCGAAGCCGGCCGGGAGATCCGGTTGCTCTCCCCCGTCGACGGTCAGGACCCGCTCTGCTTCGCCGTCGTCGACGGCGCCGGCCAGTGGAGTTGCGCCGCGGTTTCCCTGCCGAGCGGGCCATCCGTGCCGCTTCGCGTCGTCGTCACCGGAGCCGCCGACCTGACCGACGAGCACACGATCGCCGTGTTGTCCGCCCCCCGGGTGACGGGCGGTCCCACCGGTGGGAGCCTGACCAACGGCACGGTGCGCGGCACCGGCTATCCGGGGGCCTCCGTCGTCGTCACGGTGAGCGGCGGCCCGCGCTGCACGGCCACCGCCGACTCCTCCGGCAACTGGTCGTGCACGTTCGCCGACGGCCTCGCCGGCGGGCAGGCCGAGGTCTCGGCCAGCCAGCAGACGAGCTACAGCAATCCCTCATGGTCCAATTCGAGCGCACCGGTCGACCTCGTCTTCGACCTCGACCGTCCGGCGCCGCCCACGCTGACCACGCCGGCGAGCGGCGCCCAGCTGCCGCTCACCGACGCCGGGTACACGGGCACCGGAGAAGAGGGTGCGACCGTGACCGTCTTCGCCGGGTCATATTCGGTCTGCAGCGCCGTCGTCGCATCCGGGTCGTGGAGTTGCTCGGCGGGCGGAGTCGCTGCCGGTACCTTCCGGGTGATCGCGGTGCAACTCGACCTGGCCGGCAACCTCGGCCCGGGCAGCCCCGGGGTGGACGTGCTCTACGGCGTCCCCACCCCTTCCCCTTCCGGCTCGACCGGCCCCGAGGCGACCGCCCCGTCCGCCGACGCCCCCGCCGCCCCACCGCCGGCCGAGGAGTCGGCACCGGCGGAAGCCCCGCCCGGTTCTGCAGCCCCGGCTTCGCCGGCACCGCAGGCGGACCGTCCGGCCGTGGCCCTGGCCACACCGCTGCCGGGCGGCTGGAACGACCCCACCCGGTTCGCCACGGCAGTGCTGCCGCCGTGGTCGACCCCCGACCTCTCCTGGTTCCAGGCGGCGTTGCTGGCGCTCGGCGCCCTCCTGCTGCTATGCATCCCCGCGCGCCTCCTCGCCGGGACCGTGTTCCGGGCCACGGACGGCCGCCCGCTCTGGCAGAGCATGCCGATCGCGGGCCGCAACCGGTCCCGCGAGGAATTCGAGACCGTTCCCGAACTACGTCTGAACCGGTGGCTGGTGGCCGGCGCCGCCGTGCTGGCCGCGGCCACCCTCGTCATGCTGTCCGGGCCGGTCACCAGCCAGCCTGCCTACCTGCGGCTGCTCCTCGCCGTGGCGCTGGCCCTCCTCATCGTCAACGCGGTCGGAGCGCTCGTTCCGCTCTGGTGGAGCTCCCGCGTGTGGCGGACGAAGGCATCCGTGACTTTCCTGCCCCGCTACCTGCTGCTGGTCGCCCTGACCGCGTTGGCCTCCCGGGCTTTCGACGTTCATCCGGCGCTGGTCTTCGGACTGCTCGGCAGCGTCACCGTGGCCCCCGAGGTGTTGACGCCGAGGCGCGGCCCCCTCGCCGCCGTTCGGGCCGGCAGCCTGATCGGGCTGGCCGTGGTCGGCTGGCTGACGCTGGGCCTGCTGCCGGCCGCGGACGGCTTCCTCAGCGCGCTGGCGGCCGAGATCATCAACAGTGTGGTGCTGGCCGCGATCGGTTCGGCAGCGCTGGTGCTGATCCCGATCGGACGCACCAGCGGACGGAGCATCCTCGCCTGGTCACCGCCGATCTGGGCGTGCCTGACCGTGCTCGCCTTCACGATCATGTTCGGAGTGCTGTCCCCGGCGGTGGAACTCTGGCACGAAGGTGGCAGCCTCAGCCTGTGGTGGGTGGCAGGCACCCTGTTCGCCGCCCTCAGCATCGGGGCCTGGGCCTGGCAGCGGTTCGTCACGCCCGCCCGAGTCTGAGCCTCGGCCACCCCCGATGATTCCGCCGAGAGGGCGCGGGGTCAGGCCCGCCGAGAGGTCACACGGCCGGTCAGGCCCGACGGATCAGGCCGGCCTGCCGGGCGTGAGGACACCCCGAGCTGCGGGTAGATGTGTGGCGGCCTGCTGCTCATGGTGGCGATACTGTTCGGCATCTCGGCGCTGGTCGTCGGCGCATTCTTCACGGTCTGGAGCATCCAGCGGCACGTCCAGCCTGCTCGCCGTGGCGTCCACCCTGATCACGCCCAACAGCGGGTCCGTGCACATGGGCGAAGTCGATGCGACCCTGCTGTCCCTGGCCGAAAAGGCGCAGCTGCGCTGGGACCGGCTCGGCATCGTCTTCCAGCAGGCGAACCTGCTGCCGGCGCCGACGGCCCGGGAACAGCTCGTCGTGATGGGCGAACTCGGCGGAGGCCGGCACGGGCCGCGTGCTCGCCGCGCAGCAGGCATCCGTGCCGACCTGCTGCCGGATGCCGTGGGTCTTCTGGGCCAGGCCGGCAAACGGCCCGCGCGGCTCACCGTCGAGCACGACACCGCCAGGGTGCTGGTCACCCACGACCAGCGGCTGCTGCCGCTGATGGACTCCCTGCACACCATGGTCGACGGCACCCGAACGACGAGCCGCCACAGCGTCAGCGCGTAACGGCGCGTCCGCGGCGCACGCTATCGTCTAGAGCGTGCGCCTCGGAGTCCTTGATGTCGGTTCGAACACCGTCCACCTGCTGGTCGTCGACGCGCACGCAGGCGCCCAGCCGGTGCCGATGGCCTCCGACAAGGCCGTGCTGCGCCTGATGCGCTACCTCACCCCTGAGGGCGCCATCACCGACGAGGGGTGCACCGCCGTGCTCGAGTCGGTGCGGAACGCGGCCGAGGTGGCCCGCCGCCACCACGTCGACGACCTCCTGCCGTTCGCTACCTCCGCACTCCGTGAGGCCGTGAACGGGCCCGAACTGCTCGCCCGGGTCGAACGGGAAACCGGGGTCGCCCTGCAGGTCCTGTCCGGCGAGGACGAGGCCCGACTGACGTTCCTGGCCGTGCGGCGCTGGTACGGCTGGTCCGCCAGGGACATCCTGCTCTTCGACATCGGGGGCGGCTCCCTGGAGATCGCCGCCGGCGCGAACGAGGTGCCTGTGGTCGCGCTGTCGCTGCCGCTGGGCGCCGGCCGTTCCACCATCGGCTTCCTGCACGACGACCCGCCGCTGCCCGCGCAGGTCTCCGCCCTCCGCGAGCACGCCGCCGCCGTGCTCGCGGAAGCCCTGGTGGCGTTCGAGGGGCTCCCGGAGCCGCACCACGTCGTCGGTTCGTCCAAGACCATCCGCTCCCTGGCCAAACTGGCCGGCTCCACCGCGGAGGGTTTCGGTTCAGGCGAGCGGATGCAGCTGAGCCGCTCGCAGCTGAGCGACTGGGTCCCCCGGCTGGCCCGGATCCCGGCTGAGGCGCGCCCGGCGCTGCCCGGCATCACCGCCGACCGCACCTTCCAGATCGTGGCCGGCGGCATCGTGCTCCACGCGGCGATGGCCGCGTTCGGGGTGACCGAGCTGGAAGTGTCGCCGTGGGCGCTCCGCGAGGGCATCATCCTGAGGTATCTGGACCACCTGGAGTAGCTGCCCCTAACCAATTCGACGGAGATTCTGCCGAGAATGGCGCGAAACAGACGGAAACCGGGCTCTGAGGCCAAAATCTCCGTCGAATTGGTTCCGCCCTCAGCCGTCTGGACTCCAACAGAGTGACGCCGTGAGCGGAAAGCGCGCGGGGCGTCGGTGGTGCAAAGCGCCGGTGACGCCGAGGGAGCGCTCAGGTCGGCGCAGCGCCTTGGCCGTGAGCGGCGCGCCCTCGCCGGTCGTGGTGGTTCCGCGCCCGAGCAGCGCCTTCGCCGTGGTGATCACTTCCAGAAGAAGAACCGGCTGATGTCCCACGTTGCTTGCAGAAAGTCCCTGACACCGTTCCTACGTCGGGAATGGCACGTGGCAGGAGGCATCGGCCGTTTCACTCGCAGATCGTAGCGCGACGAAACCGGGCCGGACAGGCTGCCTCACCCGGCACAGACCGGGGGCAGGGATTTACCGCAGCATCCGTTCAGGGTCTGCCGGCAGGTTGAACGACGAGGCATGGATGCTGTCGCCCGGGCGGCGGGAGTCGGGGCCGTGACGCGGTGACGCGGTGACGCGGTGTCGTACCGTGTGGTGCCCCCGCTGGGGGTCGAACCCAGACTGTGACGATTTTAAGTCGTCTGCCTCTGCCATTGGGCTACGGGGGCTCGCGCGGCGAAACCGAACGCCTCAAGCGTAGGGGCTGCGGGCGTCATCGGTTTCTCTCGGTGACGCCCGCAGACGCTGTTACTTGACGGCTGCGGTCGCCGCGGCCTTCTCGGTCGTCCCTGCCCGAGCGACCTCCGCAGCCTTGTCGGCCGCGGTCTTTCGCGGGGCTCGGGGTGCACGCGCCGTTGCCTTGGCAGCGGGACCCGTGCCGGGGCCGGCTACGGTGGCCGCTGCCTTGGCCGATGCGGCGACGGTCACCGGAGCCTTGGCCGGAGCGGCAGAATCCACGACCGGCTTGGGCCGCGAGGCGAACTCCACGAACGTGGCCCGCGGGTTCTGCACCGCGGCCAACGAGACGATGTCGCGACCGAGGAAGAAGTTGTTCATCCAGCCCCAGATGATGCGCAGCTTGCGCTCCCAGCTGGGCATGGCCAGGCCGTGGTAGCCGCGGTGGGCGAACCAGGCCGGCAGACCCGTGATGGCGATCTTGCCGGACTGGAAGACACCGGAACCGATACCGAGGCCGGCGACGGCACCCAAGTTCTTGTGCAGGTATTCCTCGGGAGTCTCGCCGCGCAGCACCGCGACGATGTTCTTCGCGAGGAGCTTGCCCTGGCGCACCGCGTGCTGAGCGTTGGGCACGCAGAAGCCGCCCACTCCCCCGCCACTCAGGTCGGGAACGGCGGTGATGTCGCCGGCGCCCCAGGCGTCCGCGATGATCTCGTCTTCGGTTCCGACGCGCAGGTCGGGGCGCACCTGCAGGCGACCACGATCTTCGATCGGCAGGTCGGTGTGGCGCACGATGGCCGGGTTAGCCATGACTCCGGCTGTCCAGACGATCAGATCGGTCTCGAAGCTCTCACCGGTGGACAGTTCGACCTTGCCGTCGACCGAGCTGGTCAGCTGCGTATTCAGGTGAATTTGCGCGCCGCGTTCGTCGAGGTGCTTGATGACCCAGAGGCTGGTCGGCAGCGAAACTTCGGGCATGATGCGCCCCATCGCCTCGATCAGGTGGAAGTGGGTGTCGTCGAACCCGATCTGCGGGTAGGACTTCAGCAGCGATGACGCGAAGGAACGCAGCTCTGCGAAGACCTCGATGCCGGCGAAGCCCCCGCCGATGACGACGAAGGTGAGCAGGCGGTCGCGCTCGGGGCCGGCCGGAAGTTGGGCAGCCTTGTCGAAGTTGGTGAGCACGCGGTCACGGATGGCGACGGCTTCCTCGATGGTCTTCAGACCGATGGCCTGGTCCGCGACGCCCGGGATCGGGAACGTGCGCGACACGGCGCCGGCCGTCACCGCGACGACGTCATAGACGAATTCGTAGGGCTCGCCACTGGGCGGGGTGATGGTCGCGGTTTTCGAGGCGTGGTCGATGTGGGTGACCTTGGCCGTCACGACGTTGGTCTTCTTGAGGTGACGACGGTGCGCGACTGCGGCGTGGCGACCCTCGATGGATCCGGCTGCGACCTCCGGCAGGAACGGCTGGTAGGTCATATACGGCAGAGGGTCGACCATGGTGACCTCGGCCTCGCCGGCGCGGAGCCATTTCTCCAGCTTCCACGCGGTGTAGAACCCGGCGTAGCCGCCACCGACTATAAGAATTTTGGGCACTATGAAAGTCCTCCTACATAATTTGGCTGCACGAAAACTTACCGTTTTGACCGGATTCGCTTGATGTGCCGAGTGGCCCCGGTGCCGAGCAGCGTTACCAGAGTACCAAACCCGACCAGGACGAGGAGCGGCACTGTGACATACGTCAGCGTGAGCGGGCTGGGCAACCATGCCGCGACGACGCTGGGGGCAGGCAACGCCGGGTCTTCCTGCGGCGCGACCGGCACCTGCGTGGCGGTCTGCGGCGTGGGCTCGACCTCGGTGTCCGCCCGCCGGTGTACCCGGATCCACTCCTCCAGCAGGGCGGCCGGTTCCGGGCTCGTGGATGCCGGCACGGCCGCAGTGACCGCCGCCGCGGCATCAATCAGACCGTTGCCGTAGATCGGGCTGGGCACGACCCGCCCGTTCGGGTCGGCAGTTTCGATGACCCGGTTCATCACCTCCGCAGCATCGAGGCGGGGATAGGCGGCGCGCACCAGGGCGACCAGGCCCGACACGATGGGCGCGGCCGCGCTGGTGCCGTTCCACTGCACGTAGCCGCCGCCCGGAACGACGCCCACGAGTTGCTCGCTGGGCGCGGCCACCGAGATCGTGATGCCCTGCGAGGACGCGTCGAAGCTGGCGCCCTTGTTGCGGTCGACACCGGCGACCGTGAGCACCCCAGGGATGGTGGCCGGGGCTCCGACCTCGGTGGTGCCGCTGCCTCGGTTCCCGGCGGCGGCGACGACCACGACGTCGTTCTCGAACGCGTAGAGGAAGGCGTCGTCCCAGCTCGGCGGCCAGTCCAAGGTGTTGCGGGTGAGGGACATGTTGATGACGTCGGCGCCGTTGTCGACGGCCCAGCGGATGCCCTCGGCGATCTGGTCGTCGTTGCTGAGGGTGGCGTCGCTGGTGCCGAAGGCCACCGAGACGGCCAGGAGCGACGCCTCGGGAGCCACTCCCAGCACGCCGGACCCCTCACCCGTGCCGCGTCCGGCCAGCAGGGATGCCACCAGAGTTCCGTGCTCGCTGCCTTCTCCGACGGGCGTCTGCCCATTGGCGGAGCCGAGCCCGGAGACATCCGTTCCGCCGACGACCGCACCGGTGAGGTCGGCGACGTCGGCGACACCCGTATCGATGACGGCCACCGTCACGCCCGCGCCACGGGTCGTATTCCAGGCCTGGGTGAATCCGTAGTCGTTGAGCCAGTACTCAAGGTCACGCACCTGCGTGTTCTCCGCGAAGGCCGGCGCGGTCGGTGCAACGAAAGCCCCGCCCAGCGCCATGGTCAGGCCCAGGGCGACGCCCGCGCCGATCCGACGCCAAGCGGAGCGGGTCACTCGTCGGCCGTGGTGTAGTCGAGGCACTCGCAGACGGCGGGCGTCCAGGCTGCCCGGGCGAGGGCCAGATCTCCGATCGGGTTCACTCCGGGGCCGGCGGCCAGAGAGTGCGCGGCCAGCGCGTGCAGGCATTTCACGCGTTCGGGCATGCCACCGGAGGAGATGCCGACGATTTCCGGAACCGTGCCCAGGATCTCGCGGTCGGCGAGGAAGCCCTCATGCGCACGCCGGTAGCGGGCACGCACCTGCTCGTCATCGGCCAGCAACTGGTTGTACTCGTTCATCACCTGGGTGGCCTCGAGGAACGACAGCGCGGCGGTCGCCGCGGGGTGCGTCAGGTAGTACAGCGTGGGGAAGGGGGTGCCGTCGGCAAGGCGCGGCGCCGTCGCCACCACGGTCGGGGCGCCGCAAACGCAGCGCGCGGCGATGCCCACGACGTCGCGGGCCGGGCGTCCCAGCTGAGCCGAGACGATGGTGATGTCGTCCTCGGTGACCGAAGCGAAGGGAGGCCGGGTCATTTCGCGGCCTCGGGAGCCAGACCGGCCGTCATTACGGAGGCGAACATGGAGGAAAGCCAATCGACGTTGGTGGTTTGGATGGTGGGGGTGGCGACCGGTGCGGCCGCGTCGCCCGCGACGGGCAGGGCCAGATCGTTGATCACGAGGAAGCTCACGTCGCCGGGAAGCACATAGGACAGTCGGTCCCTGGCCTGCGTGGTGACGTAGGTGCGGTCGTTCCAGCGTTCCCGCTCACTCTTCAACTCTTCCACGGCGCCCTGCTGGGCCTCGACCGCCGCCGTGAGCGATTCGATCTGCTGGCGCTGGTCGGCGTAGGTGCGGATGCCGGGCGCCAGGACGATCACGGCCATGATCAGGAGGCCCATCATCACCAGCGAAAACCCGGACAGGCGCAGGCCGCGCAGCCAGCGAGCGGCCGCGGTCTCGGTCGGGGGCAGCGCGACGGGCTGTTCGTCGGCGCGTTTCCTGGCCACGGCAACTCCCTTCGTGAATCGCTGGTCGCGGTTGTCCCGCACTGGAACCCTAACTGCAATCGGACAAAAAAATGGAGCTCCCGAAGCCGCGGGGATGAACCCGCGCTCCGAGAGCTCCAGTCGAACTACGCCTTGAAGCGCGGGAAGGCAGAGCGGCCCGCGTACACGGCGGCCTCGCCCAGCTCTTCCTCGATGCGGAGCAGCTGGTTGTACTTCGCGACGCGCTCGCTGCGGGCGGGTGCTCCGGTCTTGATCTGGCCGGCATCCGTCGCAACCGCGAGGTCGGCGATGAAGGTGTCCTCGGTCTCACCGGAGCGGTGCGAGATGACGGCGGTGTATCCGGCGCGCTGCGCGAGGGACACCGCGTCAAGCGTCTCGGTCAGGGTGCCGATCTGGTTGACCTTGACCAGGATGGAGTTCGCAGTGCCGAGGGCCAGGCCCTTGGCAAGGCGCACCGGGTTGGTCACGAAGAGGTCGTCGCCGACGATCTGGACCTTGTCTCCGAGCTCGGCGGTGAGGTGAACGTAGCCGTCCCAGTCGTCTTCCTCGAGCGGGTCTTCGATCGAGACGAGCGGGTAGGCCGCAACGAGATCGACGTAGTACGCGGACAGCTCCAGGGCGGTGAGTTCCTTGCCCTCGAAGTGGTAGACGCCGTCCTTGTAGAACTCGGAGGCGGCGCAGTCGAGCGCCAGACCGATGTCCTTGCCGGGCGTGTAGCCGGCGTTCTGGATGGCTTCGACGATGAGGTCGAGAGCGGCACGGTTGCTCGGCAGGTTGGGGGCGAAGCCACCCTCGTCGCCGAGGCCGGTAGAGAGGCCCTTGGACTTGAGAAGCGCCTTGAGGGCGTGGTAGGTCTCGGTGCCCCAGCGGAGGCCCTCGGCGAAGGACTCGGCTCCGAGTGGGACGACCATGAATTCCTGAATGTCCACGTCGTTGTCGGCGTGGGAGCCTCCGTTGATGATGTTCATCATCGGGACCGGAAGGGTGTGTGCGTTCGGGCCACCGAGGTAGCGGAACAGCGGCAGGCCGGCCGAGGTCGCGGCGGCCTTGGCGACGGCCAGGCTGACGCCGAGGATAGCGTTGGCGCCGACGCGGTGCTTGTTGTCGGTTCCGTCGGTCTCGTTCAGGACGGCGTCGATGATGCGCTGGTCAGCGGCGTCGAGGTCCTCGACTGCCGGGCCGAGCTCGTCGATGACGGCGTCAACGGCCTTGCGGACGCCCTTGCCCAAATAACGTGACTTGTCGCCGTCGTGCAGCTCGTAAGCCTCGAACGCACCGGTGGATGCGCCGGATGGAACGGCGGCACGGCTGACCGAACCGTCATCAAGCAATACCTCGACCTCAACGGTCGGGTTGCCTCTGGAGTCAAGAATCTCGCGCGCTACTACTGCCTCAATGAGAGCCACAGCTATCTCCTGTTTCCTATATTTTTTTAATTGTTGGGGTGTTGGTCTGAAGGAATCGAGGAAAACAGCGCCGTGTTCCAATCCCATAACAGTCTAGCGACTGGCCTCAGCCGCCGAGGGGACGGAAATCGAGTTCGCCCGCGCCGGAGGCATCCGCCCCGACGAACGCGTAGCGCCCGTAACCGGCTCCGGCCGCGCGTTCCAGCAGCGCCTTGACGTTCTTGGTGCGCTGTTCGAGGCGCACCCGGAGGCCCTGTTCGACCAGTGTTCGCTTAAGCGCCACGAGCCGGGCCGGGTCTGTTCCCTTGTCGTACACCAGCACGACGGCGTTCTCAGCGGATGCCGCATCCACGCCCAACAGGTCGACGATGCGCTCGAACCCGATCGAGAACCCGCAGGCCGGAACCTCGGTGCCGAGGAAGCGGCCGATCATGCCGTCGTACCGGCCGCCACCGCCGAGGGAGTAGCCGAGATCGGGGTGTGAGATCTCGAAGATGGTGCCGGTGTAGTAGCCCATCCCGCGCACGAGGGTCGGGTCGAACACGAGCCGCACCTCGGGCATCGCGGCGCGCAGCGCGAGCAGGTCGGCGAAGGCGTCCGTGTTGAGCCAGGCCGGCGGCGTCGGCTCGGCGGCCGTCCAGCCGGCATCGGCGATCTGGGTCAGGGTATCGGCCACGCCGTCGGTGGCGATGCCCAGGCCGGCGAGCTCCGTGACAACCCCGTCGACGCCGATCTTGTCGAGTTTGTCGATCACGATCAGCGCGCGTTCGTTCAGCTCGGGCGCCACGCTCCAATGGGCGAGCAGGGCGGTTAGGATGCGGCGGTCGTTGACGCGGATGGAGCACCCGGTCAGGCCGAGGGCGTCGAGCGCGGCGGCGGTCGCGGTGATCAGCTCAATCTCGGCAAGCAGACCGGACTCGCCGATGATGTCGATGTCGCACTGCACGAACTGCCGGTAGCGGCCCTTCTGCGGACGCTCCGCCCGCCAGACCGGCGCGATCTGGATGGACCGGAACACCGTCGGCAGTTCCGCCCGGTGAGTCGCGTAGAACCGGGCGAGCGGCACGGTGAGGTCGAACCGCAGGCCCAGGTCGGCCAGCCCGAGCAGGTCGCCGGATTCGGCGGCGGCCGCGGCATCCGTCGGCTTCAACCCACGCTTCAGCACGGCGAAGGCGAGTTTCTCGTTGTCGCCGCCGAGCCCGGAGTGCAGCCGGGCCGCGTCTTCCATCACCGGGGTCTCGATCTCGTCGAAGCCGTGCGCCGCGAAGCTTCGCCGGATCACGGCCAGCGCGTGCTCCCGGGACGCCTTGTCGGCGGGGAGGAAGTCGCGCATGCCGCGGGGAGGGGTCACTGGTGTTGCCATAGCCCCAATTGTGTCAGTTCGGGTCGGCCCGTCGATTTCCGCCGGGACGCCCGACACGGTCTCTCATGCGATGTAGTGCAAGATGTCGAAGTGGTTGTCACCGGCGCCCTGGCGATGGTCAGGAGGGTGGACATCGAGGCCACTTCCTCGACCTGCTCCGTGAGGAACCAGCGCATCACCTGCTTTCCGAGGGTATCGCCGTCGGCCCGGGCGGCGCGAAACAAACCCCGATCTGCGCTGTGACCTGCTTCTCCTGGGCCAGCGTCAGGGCGATGCGAAGCAGACGGCGATGGCAATGAACTGCTGCGAGGCATCGAATTCGTCACCGATCTGAGCGGACAGAAGACCATTGACGGATGTCTGGCTCATGGTTGGACTGTTCCGCCACCGCCCTGTCGGCACCGCCGCGTGGCCTCAGCGCAGGCCTTCGCGCAAGCCTCAGCCGCGCAGGCCTCAGCCGGGCAGGCCGATGATGCCGGCGTCGGCAACGTCGCCGGCATCCGTCGTCTCGGCCTCGCGGATCTCGTCCTGCAGACCGCGGAGGGCCGTGCGCAGGGCACGTTCGGAGTCGAGCCCCTGACTCTTGGCCGCAGACACGATGGCCAGCAGCAGCGGGCCGAGCTGGTCCTCGGTCTCGATTGGAAGCGGGAACGCGGCCTCGGTGCCGAGCAGCCCGATCTTCTGGGCTCGGCCGAGCACCTTGTCGGCGAGCGCGAGCGCCGGCATGCCCTGCGGGATCCCGTCGAGCACGCTCGTGCGGGAGGGCTTCTCTGCGGCCTTGAAATCGTCCCAAGCGAGGGCCACGTCGTCGGCCGTTTCCAGGTTCAGGTCGCCAAAGACATGCGGATGCCGCCCCACCATTTTCGCGGTCATATGCGCGGCGACATCGTGGATGTCGAAGTCTTCGCCCGCGGTGTGCGCCGCGAGGTCGGCGTGGAAGACCACCTGGTAGAGCACGTCGCCGAGCTCCTCGAGCATCTCGTCGCGGCTGCCGGACTCGATCGCCTCGATCAGCTCGTGCGTCTCTTCGGTCAGGTACTGCACCAGAGACTCGTGGGTCTGCTCTGCGTCCCACGGGCATCCGCCCGGTGCACGCAGGAGAGCCACCACGCGCACGAGTTCGTCGAGATTGGAGGCGGATGCCGGGGCGGATGCCGGGGCGGTGGGATTCTCTGTAGAGGACACGCGACAACTCTAATCGCCCGGAATTGACGGAGTCTGCGGGGCCTGATCCGTCCCGTGAGGAGCCGCGGCCCCGGTCTGTGCATGCGCCATGATTTTCACGGAGGTGCCGCTGCCAGGCATCGGGATGCGGCGGGAGCTCACGGTGGCCGGCGAGCGCCGGGTAGGCGACCCAGTGTTCATCGTGGGTACCCGGAGCCGTTTGCGGGCCGCCGCCGCGATCCTGCACCCGAGCTGAGCCCCCGGGGTACGGCACGACGCTGTGGCTGGTGGAGCTGGCGATCGACGCCCTGGGCCGGGGAGTTACACGGGCATCCGGTCCTGCTGCTCGCGGCGGTTGGCCCGGTGGCCGCGTGATTCGTCGAGCCGGTGGTGCTGCGGCGGCAGCGGCGCACCGCACCGGAGACCTGAGTGGAGTATCCGGCGTCGTACCAATTCGACGGAGATTTTCTCGAAAGAGCGCTCTCTAGGTGTGTTTACGTTCGATTTGGACAGAATCTCCGTCGAATTCGTTCGGGACGGAACCGCTGAAAGACGGTTCGGACCCACGGCCACTCGTCAAGCGATCGCGACGGGCCACGCGACCGCGGACAACCCGGCCGCGGCGGGCTACGCGACCGCGACGACGGGACGCGGGAAGAGAGCGTCGAGCAGGTTGCCGGCCCAGGCGATCAGCGCCGCATCCCCGAGCGGTTCCCCGTTGATGCGCGGCATGGGCACGGTCAGCGCACCGTTCTGGGTGAAGTAGCGCGACCCGGGGTACATGCGCTGCAGGCGCACCTGCATCGAGTCGGCGAGGTTCGCCGGCGACACGCGCAGGTTCGAACCCATCGCGACGACCTCGCCGAGACTGGCCTGCTGGGCCAGCCAGCGCAGCCGGGAGACCAGGATGAGGTTCTGCACCGGCTGGGGCGGCTCGCCGTAGCGATCGGTGAGTTCGTCGAGGACCAGGTCGATCTGGTCCTTCGCGGCCGTCGGCGAGCTTGCGGCGGACAGCTTCTGGTAGGCCTCGAGGCGCAACCGCTCGCTGTCGACGTAGTCTTCGGGGATGTGGGCGTCGACGGGCAGTTCGAGCCGCAGCTCCGTCTGGCCCTCCGCGACGTCGCCGCGGAAGGTGCTCACGGCCTCGCCGATCATGCGCAGGTAAAGGTCGAAGCCGACCCCGGCGATGTGCCCGGCCTGCTCGCCGCCGAGCAGGTTGCCCGCGCCGCGGATTTCGAGGTCCTTCAACGCCACCTGCATGCCGGCGCCCAGTTCGTTGTTCGCGGCGATGGTCGACAGCCGGTCGTGGGCGATCTCAGTCAACGGTTTGTTCTCGTCGTAGAGGAAATAGGCGTAGGCGCGCTCCCGGCCGCGGCCGACCCTCCCCCGCAGCTGATGCAACTGGCTGAGCCCGAACTTGTCGGCGCGGTCGATAATGATTGTGTTCGCGTTGGCGATGTCCAGGCCGGTCTCGATGATCGTCGTCGAGACCAGCACATCGAATTTGCGCTCCCAGAAGTCCACGACGACCTGTTCCAGCTGTGCCTCCGGCAACTGGCCGTGCGCCACGGCGATCCGCGCCTCCGGCACGAGCTCGGCCAGCTTCGCGGCCACCCGGTTGATGCTGGACACCCGGTTGTGCACGACGAAGATCTGGCCCTCCCGCAGCAGCTCCCGCCGGATGGCCGCGGCCACCTGGCGGTCGGAGTACGGTCCGACGAAGGTGAGGATCGGGTGCCGGTCCTCCGGCGGGGTGGCCAGGGTGGACATCTCCCGGATGCCGGTGACCGCCATCTCCAGCGTGCGCGGGATGGGCGTGGCGCTCATCGCGAGGATATCCACGTTGGTCTTGAGCTTCTTCAGCGCATCCTTGTGCTCCACGCCGAAGCGCTGCTCTTCGTCGATGATCACGAGGCCCAGGTCCTTGAACACGATGGAGTCCGACAGCAGCCGGTGGGTGCCGATCACGAGGTCGACGGTGCCGTCGAGCATGCCCGCCATGGTTTCGCGGGATTCCTTCTCGGTCTGGAATCGACTGAGCGCGCGCAGGTGCACCGGGAATCCGGCGAAGCGCTCCTGGAACGTCTCCATGTGCTGGCGCACGAGCAGGGTCGTCGGCACGAGCATGACGACCTGCTTGCCGTCCTGGATCGCCTTGAAGGCGGCGCGCACGGCCACCTCGGTCTTGCCGAACCCGACGTCGCCGGAGAGCAGCCGGTCCATCGGGATGGGCCGTTCCATGTCGGCCTTGACCTCGTCGATGGTGGTGAGCTGGTCGGGCGTCTCCGCGAACGGGAACGCCTCCTCCAACTCGCGCTGCCAGGGGGTGTCCGGCCCGAACGCGTGGCCCTTGCTGGCCATCCGTGCGGAGTAGAGCTTGACGAGTTCGACGGCGATGTCCCGCACGGCACGACGCGCCTTGGTCTTCGCGGCCGACCAGTCGCTGCCGCCCATTTTGCTGAGCGTCGGCGCCTCCCCGCCGACGTAGCGGCTGACCAGGTCGAGCTGGTCGGTGGGCACGTAGAGCTTGTCGCCCGGGTGCCCGCGCTTCGACGGCGCGTATTCGAGCACGAGGTATTCACGCTTGGTCTTGACCGGGTTGCGCCCGCCGCTGGAGACCTCACGCTGGGTGAGCTCGATGAACCGGCCGATGCCGTGGGTCTGGTGCACGACGTGGTCGCCGGCCTTCAGCTGCAGCGGGTCGACGACGTTCTTGCGCCGGCTGGCCAGCTTCTTCACCTGGCGCGCGTCGTAGCCCACGGTGCGGCCGTAGAATTCGGACTCGCTGACCAGTGAGAATTTCGTCTCCGGAAGTTCGAAACCGTGGTCGACGGATGCTTTCAGCAGGTAGGCGATACCGGCCTCGGGTCGGCTCGGCCATTCCGTGACGATCCGGGCGGGCAGCTCCCGCTCGGCCAGAACGTCGGCGGCGCGTTCGACCAGCCCGGCACCCTGGGCGACGATGCCGACGGTCCAGCCGGCCTTCAGCCGCTCGGCCAGGTGACCGACGGCGCCCTCGACGCTGCCCTGGAAGCTCGGCACGGCGTCGCCCTCGACCCGCACCGTGAGCAGGTCGTCGAGTTCCCGGTGCTCGGGCAGCACCGGGGCATCCGTCGGCGCCGCCTGGAAGGAGCTCAGGGTCCACCACACGTGCGCGGACGCCGGGGCGCCGGGCGCACTGAACTGCACGGCCTCCCGCAGCCGCCCGAGGGTGAGGAAGTCGCCCGACTCCAGGTCGATCGGCGCCTCGGCGCCCGCGGTCGCGGCGCTCCACGCCGCGCCCAGGAACTCCCGGTTGGTCTCGGCCAGGCTGATCGCCCGGGATGCGACGCGCTCGGGCGAGATGACGGCGACGGCCGCCTCCGCGGGCAGATAGTGGGTGATCGGCACGAGCCGGTCGACGAGAGCAGGTGCGAGGCTCTCCATGCCCTCGACCGGGATGCCCTCGGCGATCTTCGCGAGCAGGCCGGACAGGCTCGGGAACTCGTGCTGCATCTCGCGGGCCCGCTGCCGAACGGCGGGACTGAGCAGCAGCTCGCGGCTCGGCGGCAGGCTCACCGAGTCGACCGGGGCAGGAAAGGAGCGCTGGTCCGCGACCGAGAACGCGCGGATCTGCTCGACCTCGTCCCCGAAGAACTCCACCCGGTAAGGATGCGGGGCGATCGACGGGAAGACGTCGAGGATGCCGCCGCGCACCGCGAACTCGCCGCGCCGCGTGACCATGTCCACCCGGGCATAGGCAACGTTGACGAGCTGACGCGCGATGGCGGAGAGGTCGTGACCACGTTGGCCGGCGACCAGGTCGATCGGCTCGTAGTCGGTGAGGTTGTCGGCCACAGGCTGCAGCGCGGCGCGCACGGAGGCGATGACGATCAGGGGGCGTCGGGCGGGCGGGGCGCTCTCCTCCCACTCGCGCATCCGTCGCAGGGCGAAGAGGCGCTTGCCGACGATTTCGGCGCTGGGGCTGAGCCGCTCATGCGGCAGCGTCTCCCAGGCCGGGAAGTCGATGATCTCGGCGTCGGTGGCGAAGCAGGCAAGGTTCTCGTGCAGCGATTCCGACTCCCGCCCGGTGGCGGTGATCAGCAGCAGGGCCGGGGCCTTGCCCAGCCGGGTGCGCTGCTCGAGCAGGGCGGCGAGCAGCGGGGCGCGAAGCCCCTCGGTGAGAGAGAAATCGACGTTCCGGTTCGCGAAGGCGAGGGCATTGTCGAATGTGGAGGCGCGCGAAAGTGTGGCAATTAAGCCCTGGAGAGTCACCGGAGCATTCTACGCAACCCAGCTGACAGCCAACCCGGGCGATCAGGGGGAATCAGGGGGCGTGGAACTTCTGCTGCGCGGCGGCGACGCCCTCGGCTGCGATGAGTTCGATCGCGTCGGCGGCATCCGTCAACAGGTTGGGCAGAGCCGAACGTTCCGGGGACGTGAAGTCGTGCAGCACGAAGTCAGCGGCCGGCTGCCGGCCAGGCGGGCGCCCAATGCCGACGCGGATGCGGATGAACTCGTTCGTACCCGCTGCGGCGATGATGTCGCGCAGGCCGTTGTGGCCGCCGTGGCCGCCGCCGACCTTGATCTTCATCGTGTCGAACGGGAGGTCAAGGTCGTCGTGGATGACGATCAGGTGCGCGGGCTCCAGCGAGTAGAAGCGAAGCAGCGCGGCCACCGGCCCGCCGGACACGTTCATGAACGTGTTCGGCTTGGCCAGCACCAGCTTCGGCCCCCCGGGGAAACTGCGCCCCTCGGCGACCGACGAATTCGTTTTGTGGTTCCTGAAAGCCGCCGACAGGCGGTCGGCGAGCACGGCAGCCACCATGTGGCCGACATTGTGTCGGTTACCGGCGTAGTCGGGCCCGGGGTTACCGAGCCCGACTACGAGCCAAAGATTGTCGTCCAGGGGAATCCTCCGCTTACGACGAAACCAGAAGGGGATGACTACTCGGCGGGAGCGGCCTCGGCGTCGCCCTCGGCGGCCTCGGCCTGTTCTTCCTCTTCCTCTTCTTCCTCGGCCGGCAGGTGCACGAACACGACGACGGCGTCTTCGTCGGAGATGAGCGTGGCGCCCGTGGGGAGCACGACGTCCTTCGCGCGGATCTGGTCGCCGTCTTCGAGGCCCTCGACGGAGACCGGGAGGTTCTGCGGGATGCTGGTGGCCTCGACCTCGAGCAGGAGGGTCTTGGTGTCCAGGTCGGCGATGGTGCCGGGGGCCGACTCGCCGTTCAGGTGCACGGAAACCTCGACCTGAACCTTCTCACCCTTGCGGATGACGATCAGGTCGAGGTGCTCGATGATCTGGAGGAACGGGTCCTTCTGGACGTCCTTGACCAGGGTCAGGTGGCTCTCGCCGTCGATGTCCAGCTCGAGGACGGCGTTCGCGCGGCGCAGCAGCAGGCCGATCTGGTGCGCGGGGAGCGCGACGTGAACCGGGGTGGTGCCGTGGCCGTACATGACGGCGGGGATCTTGCCCAGCACGCGCAGCTTGCGGGCCGCACCCTTGCCGAACTTCACGCGCAGGTCGGCGACAATCTTGTTGGTGGCCTCAGCCATGGTGTTTCTCCTTGCGGACCGCTACGGCCCAGATCTGATTTGCGGACGATGCCCGCAAAGGTGGGTACTGGTTCATTTTCAACTCGAACGCGTGTCAGCGTGAGGAAAGGCCGTGAAGCATTCCGCCGCGTCGATAACGGATGCCGCACCCTCGGTTTCCCGGCGGGCGGCAGCCCTCGCCGAAGTTCAACTCCTGAGTCTAGCGGAGGCGACGGCGCGCGGCGAACGCGCGCAGCGGCATCCGTCACCGGCGCCGCCCGCGTCACTCCACGTCACGGCCATGGGCCGAGCGACTAGCCTTGAAGGAGTTCTGAGAACAGATAGCTGAAGGAGCAAACGTGGCCGAAACCGGCGCAGCACAGGCAAACATTGGCGTAGTGGGACTGGCGGTGATGGGCTCGAACCTCGCCCGCAACCTAGCCAGCCGTGCGGGCAACACCGTGGCGGTGTACAACCGCTCCCCGGAGCGCACCCGCCTGCTCACGACCGAGCACCCCGAGGCCGGCTTCGTCGCCTCAGAGACCATCGAGGAGTTCGTGGCGTCGCTGCAGAAGCCGCGTACCGCGATCATCATGGTGCAGGCCGGTGCGGGCACGGATGCCGTGTTCAGCCGACTGACCACCCTGTTCGAGCCCGGCGACATCATCGTGGACGGTGGCAACGCCGACTTCCAGGACACCATCCGCCGCGAGAAAGAGGTGCGCGCCACGGGCGTGAACTTCGTCGGCGCCGGCATCTCCGGCGGCGAAGAGGGTGCCCTCAAGGGCCCCAGCATTATGCCCGGCGGCTCGGTGGAGGCCTACAAGACCCTCGGCCCGATCCTCGAATCGATCGCGGCCGTCGTCGACGGCGTCCCCTGCGTCACTCACATCGGCACGGATGGCGCCGGTCACTTCGTCAAGATGATCCACAACGGCATCGAATACGCCGACATGCAGCTCATCGCGGAGGCCTACGACCTGCTCCGCAAGGTGACCGGGCACTCCCCCGCCGCCATCGCCGACGTGTTCACCGAGTGGAACGAGGGTGACCTCGAGAGCTACCTGATCGAGATCACCGCCGAGGTGCTGCGCCAGGTCGACGCCAAGACCGGCCTGCCATTCATCGATGTCGTGCTCGACGAGGCCGGCTCGAAGGGCACCGGCGTGTGGACCGTGCAGAACGCGCTCGACCTGGGCGTGCCCGTCGGCGGCATCGCCGAGGCCGTCTTCGCCCGCGCCGTGTCCAGCCACCCGGAGCAGCGCGTCCCCGTGCGCGCCGCCATCACCGCGCGCCCGGAAATCGCCGTCGTCGGCCACACCTTCCAAGACGACGTGCGCCAGGCGCTCTACGCGTCGAAAGTCGTTGCCTATGCCCAGGGCTTTGACGCGATCATCGCCGGTGCGAAGAAGTACGGCTGGACCGTGGACAAGGGCGCCATCGCCACGATCTGGCGCGGCGGCTGCATCATCCGGGCCCAGTTCTTGAACCGCATCGTCGACGCCTACGCCAACGACCCGTCGATCGCCTCCCTGCTCGCCGACCCGTACTTCGCTCAGGCCGTCGCCGACGGCGAGTCGGCGTGGCGCCGCGTGGTCTCGACGGCGGCACTGTCGGGCATCCCGGTTCCCGGCTTCGCGTCGGCGCTCAGCTACTTCGACTCGCTCGCGAGTGAACGGCTCCCCGCCGCACTCGTGCAGGGCCAGCGCGACTTCTTCGGCGCACACACCTATAAGCGCGTCGACATGCCCGGAACCTTCCACACCCTGTGGTCGGGGGACCGCAGCGAGATCAATACCGAGGGCTCCTCGCTCTAGAGCCGCTCCTCCGGTGGCGCAACTGTTGCCGGAGCGGACGAGTGTTGCCCGCACACCGGCAACAGTTGTCCGCTCCGGCAACAGTTTTATGCGCTGGCAACACCTGTGTGTCAGCCGGCAGATTATCGGAGGACCGGGAGCCCTGCGGTTGTGAGGATGCGCAAGAGCGACCCGCGCTGGCGCACATCGGAGGGACCCCAGCGGGCCATGCGATTGCCCTCCGAGCGGAGGTCATCCTCGCGCACCTTCTCCCGGGTGACCGCGTCCCCGGGCGTGAGTCCCCGGAGATACTCCGCCTTCAGGTATTTGCCCTGCCCGTCGAACTCCCCGATCAGACGATAGGCCGGCCACTCGAAGTCGGTGAAGTAGAAGCCGCCGCGAGGGTTGCGATGGCACGTCTGCAGCAGGGGATCGGGGAAGCCCAGCTCGAAGATCGCCACGCGACTGAGCGATTCACCCGGGTTGTCCGCATTGGGCCGTCCGAAGCGGATGGCCCGTTCCGCCTTCACCCACCCCCGGGGCGACACCGACTCCTGGAGTTTCTCGCGCAGCACCTCGTCCGTCAGGAAGACCTCCGGGGATGCACTTCGCTGATTGAGGGCATGATCGATCGCGACGACGGCTGTGGCGAAACTCCTGGTGCGCGCCAGGTCGAGCAGGGTGCGCGCGGGACTGGTCACGAGCATCCCGTCGATGTCGACGATGTCACCGTCGGGAACGTCGATGCGGTGGACCGTCACGCCATTCTTGCTCCGCGCCCGGGACTGCGGAGGTGCGAGCACGTGCACCGTGCTCGGCCAGGCCTCGGCCAGGGGAATCCCCCACACGGCCGCCGCCGATTGATGGCTGATCAGAGGGTCGCGCGTTCGCGTGGCGACGACCGCGCGGATCTCGGCGAGGTGCCTCTGTCGCGGTGGGAGCGGCCCCCAGTGTTCCGTCGTGGTGAAGACACCGCGGCGTAGCCGTAGCGCACTCCTCCCGAACTGCGCCTCGCGCCGAAACTGCCGGTCGCCTGACTCCGTGGCGGCGGCCCCGCCCGAGAGGTACAGCCCGGTGTGCTCGTCGATTCGCGCGTCAGCCATCTGCCGAGGTTCGCGGTGTGAAGCGGGTACGGTGCCGCTCCCCCCGTGTTCCGTGGGGCCCGCGCGGCCCGGGGAGCCTGGGGAGGGGTGGCCGCGTCGCTCCCGGCGGAACAAACGTTGCCGCAGCGGACGACTGTTGCCCGCACACCGGCAACAGTCGTCCGCTGGGGCAACAGTTGGGGAGGTTCAGCACGAAGCAGCCTTGTTTGCGATACTGGGAGCCTGATGACGAGCGACGACCACCCCGAACTCTCCGGTTACGAGCCGCTGGATGCCGGCCGGCCCCTGCGCAGTCCGCGCACCCTCCTGATCATGCGCATCGTCGTCGTGCTCGGGCTCGTGGCGCTGATCGTGCCCGGCATCCTGACGAGCGTGCAGGTGGCGACGACCACGGCCGCCAATGCGTGCAGCGTGGCCACGGCTCGGTACTATCCGGGCGCCGTCGACTTCGACGCCCGCTTCGAGCTGAACGGTCCGGGCGGCTTCGGCTGGCAGTGCTACGCGATCGATCTGAACGAGCGCGAGACGTATGTCGTGCCGCTCGGCATCATTCCCTCGGCGCCCCGGGCGCCCAGCACCGAGATGCCGGTGTAGACCCGGTCCCGATCAGGACTGAGCCCCGACAGGCTGATGGCCGGTCACCGACATCCGTCGACGACCGGCCGGGGTTCGCTGTGCGAAGGGCCCGCGGCTATGCGGCGCCGTCGAACATCGAGGTGACGGAACCCTCGTCGAAGACCTCGTGGATGGCCCGCGCCAGAAGCGGCGCGATCGGCAGTACGGTGAGTGTGGGGAAGCGCTTCTCCTCGGGGATCGGCAGGGTGTCGGTGACGACGACCTCGGAGATCGCGGGATTCTGCAGCAGCTCCAGCGCCGGGTGGCTGAACACGGCGTGGGTGGCGGCGACGACGACGCCGATCGCGCCGGCGGCGCGCAGGGCCTCGGCGGCGAGAACGATTGTGCGGCCGGTGTCGATCATGTCGTCGACGATCAGGCAGACGCGACCCTCGACCTGGCCGACGATCTCGTGCACGGAGACCCGGTTGGAGACCTTCGGGTCGCGACGCTTATGGATGATGGCCAGCGGGGCGCCGAGCTTGTCGCTCCAGATGTCGGCGACGCGCACGCGGCCCATGTCGGGCGAGACGACCGTCAGGGTGGCCGGGTCGAGCTTCTCCTTGAAGTGCTCGAGCAGCACGGGCATGGCGAAGAGGTGGTCGACGGGGCCGTCGAAGAAGCCCTGGATCTGGGCGGCGTGCAGGTCGACGGCCATGA
Organism: Cryobacterium sp. TMT1-19; assembly: GCF_004403055.1. NCBI lineage: Bacteria > Bacillati > Actinomycetota > Actinomycetes > Micrococcales > Microbacteriaceae > Cryobacterium > Cryobacterium sp. TMT1-19. Next base: position 41,733 of record NZ_SOHB01000069.1, on the reverse strand, counting down.
TCCGGTCGGCTCCGGCGACCTTGAACAGGTCGGCGATCAGCCGGGCCGAGATCGGCTCGCGGCCGCGGCCCTTCTTGTCCTGGCGGGCGTAAGGGTAGAACGGCGCCACGACCGTGATGCGCTTTGCGGAGGCCCGCTTGAGCGCGTCGACCATGATCAGCTGTTCCATCAGCCACTCGTTGATCGGGTCGGTGTGCGACTGGATCACGAAGGTGTCCGAGCCGCGCACGCTCTCATCGAATCGCGCGTAGATCTCGCCGTTCGCGAAGGTGCGTGCGTCGGTGTGAACGAGTTCGGTACCAAGTTCCGTGGCGATGTCCAGTGCCAGTTGCGGGTGTGCTCGCCCCGAAACCAATACAAGTCGCTTTTCGCCGCTGGTCTTGATTCCAGACACCTAGTCTCCACTCTTTGCCGCAGCCGCCGCCGCGTCGGTTCCTGGGCGGTTGGTCTGTACCCAGCCGTCCATATTGCGTTGTGGGGCCACGGTGAGGCCCAAGGCCCCGGCCGGCACGTCCTTACGGACGATTGTTCCGGCACCCGTGTACGCCCCGTCCCCAATCCTAATCGGCGCGACGAACACGTTGTGCGACCCGGTGCGCACGTGGGACCCGATCTCACTGTGGTTCTTGGTCACACCGTCGTAGTTAGCGAAGATCGTGCCGGCCCCGATGTTCGATCCCACTCCCACGGTCGCGTCGCCGACGTAGCTGAGGTGCGGCACTTTGCTACCCACGCCGATGGTCGCGTTCTTGGTCTCGACAAAGGTACCGATCTTGCCGTCAGCGCCGAGATTCGTGCCCGGGCGCAGATAGGCGAACGGACCGACGGATGCGCCGGCGCCGATGACCGCGAGCGTCGCATCCGTGCGCTTCACCACCGCGTTCTCGCCGATTTCACAATCGAGAAGGGTGGTGTCCGGGCCGACCACGGCACCGGTCTCGATCACGGTCGAACCGAGGATCTGCGTGCCCGGCCGGATGATGACATCCGGAGCCAGCTTCGCCTTGAGGTCGATCCAGGTGGTGGCAGGATCCTGCACGGTCACGCCGGCCAGCTGCCAGCCGTAGACGATGAGGCCGTTCAGCTGGCGCGCGGTCTCGCTGAGCTGGGACCGGTCGTTGATGCCGGCCACCAGCCAGGCGTCGGCGACCGGCACGGCCCGCACTTCGGCCCCGGCCTGTCGCAGTAGCCCGACCACGTCGGTGAGGTACTTCTCTCCCTGCACGTTCTCGGTGGTGACGTTGGCCAGCTGCTCGCGCAACTCGGCTACGCGGAAGACGTAGACCCCGGCGTTCGTCTCGGAGATGGCACGTTCCTCGGCCGTCGCATCCTTCTGCTCGACAATGCGGTCGAAGGCGCCCTCTTCGGAGCGCACGATGCGGCCATAGCCGGTGGCGTCTTCCGGAAAGGAGGAGAGCACGGTGGCCGAGACGTCCCGGTCGCGGTGCGCAGCGACGAAACTGGCCAGCGTGGCCGCGTTGAGCAGCGGCACGTCGCCGCTGACCACGAGCACGTCGCCCTCGAAGTCATCGGGGAGAGCGGTGATGGCCTGCTCCACGGCCCGTCCGGTGCCGGGCAGCTCGTCCTGGTCGACGATCAGGCTCTCGGGCAGGTCCTTGCCGACGAGGGCGGCCAGCTGGTCGCGCTCGTGGCGCACCACGGTGACGACGTGTGCCGCTTCGAGGGCGCGGGATGTCGCCAGCACATGGCTGAGAATGGGCAGACCGGCCAGCTCGTGCAGCAGTTTCGGAGTGCTTGATTTCATGCGGGTGCCCTGGCCGGCGGCCAGCACGACGATTGCGAGTCGGGAATCAGTCACGGGGTTTCCTCTAGCTTCGGTGGAGCCGCCCGGGGAAGACCGGATGGTGACGCCATGCAGTGCTCCGCCGCCAGGACTCGAACCTAGACCTAACAGCTCCAAAGGCTGTCGTGCTGCCATTACACCACGGCGGAATTCGTCGACCGAGGGCCGACCAACGGTGACAAGTCTGCCAGATATCGCGCCGATAGCGCGCCCCGGCGCTCCTGGGACGCGCTCCTGCGCCGGTTGGCGTGCCCGAGCGGGATAATAGACGGATGCCCGCACATGACGAAGTCGACCGGATCGTTGACGCCTGGCTGCGCGAACGGCCCGACCTCGACTTCGCACCGCTTCAGGTGCTGTCGCGCGTGGCCCGTCTGTCCAAGCACCTGGACCGCGCCCGCCGCACCGCGTTCTCCCGCTCAGAGTTGGACTCCTGGGAGTTCGACGTGCTCTCGGCGCTGCGCCGCGCGGGGGCACCCTACGAGCTGAGCCCGAAGGCCCTGCTGCAGCAGACGCTGGTCTCCAGCGGCACGATGACCAACCGGATCGACCGGCTCGTCGAGCGCGGGCTGGTCACCCGGCGCACGGACCCCAATGACGGACGCGGCATTTTCGTGGGGATGAACCCGGCCGGGCTCACCCGGGTGGATGCCGCCATCACCCGGCTGGTCGACGCCGAGGCCGAATTGCTCGCCATGCTGTCGCCGAGCGAGCAGGCCGGTCTCGCGACCCTGCTGCGCAAGCTCAGCCTCGGCTTCGACTGAGTTATTTCGCGATCGAGGCCTTGGGAAAGTCCCGCCAGGTGCGGAAGAAACGCGCCTCCACGGCGGCGGCCCCGTTCTGTTCCACGGCGTGCAGCCGACCGTAGCTGAAGGCGTTCTCACCCTGCAGGTACGCGGCCATGCCGAGCCGGAGCAGCTCCTCCCGGGCGACGACGCTGTCCTGATGGTCGCCGAGGGTGTCCTGCACCTGCCGGGCCGCGGCCACGAGCCGCACCGCTCGGCTGCGCCGCAGCGGCGTGGCCGTCTCGGCCGCGTAGCGCAGCTGCTTGGCCCGTTTGCGCGCCTCGTGCAGCGCCTCGTCGCGCACAGCGCCCGACGGGGTGCCTTGCGCCAGGAAAACGGATGCGCGCAGCCGCTTCCAGTCCGCGCGGATCAGTTCGGGGATGACGATGCTCGCGGGCTTGTCCGCCGGAGGGAGCAGCGGCGGGGTGGCCAGCACGGCGTCGAGTGTGTCGAGCAGCCGGAAGTACCGCTCGGAGTCGAGGGCGGCGAGGGTCTGGCTGCAGGCGCCCCGGATGACCGCGGCGAAGTGTTCGTCGATGCGCTCCGTCAGCGGACCCACGACGAGTCCGGCCGGTCCCTGCCCGAGCCGGTGGGCGAGGCGCTGCCGGATCACCTCCGCGTCCCGGGGGGCGCCGAGCGAGGCGGCCAGCCAGCGCAGCTCGTTGCGGAGGGGCCCGGTGACCGCGGTGTCCAGACAGTCCCGGTAAGTGGACAGGGCCGAGCGCAGGCGGCGGGTGGCCACGCGCATCCGGTGCACGCCGTCCGCGTCGTTCTCTCGGACCCGGGCATCCTGGGTGCCGATCGCCCGCACCTGTTCGTGCACGTACTTCAGCAGCACGGTGCCGGCGGAGCTCTTGCGGGTCGGCCGAGGTACTAGGACCGTGACGAAGGGCGGCAGAGCGTCGCCGAGGGCGCGGGCAAGTTTGGACGGGGTCCCGGATGGCTCCACGCCGACCGACGCGAGCCGCGCCTGGGCGGCGTCGAGCAGGTCGCGGGAGCCGTGCACGAGCTCGACCTCCCATTCCCGCCAGGTCTGGCTGAGCGGCTCCGGCGCGAGCCGGTCGGCCTGCACCTCGTCGTCGCACACCTCGGCGAGCACCTGGTCGTCCTCGCCGACGAGTTCGTGCACCGTGCGTCGGGTGCGCAGCCGCACCACGGGCACCAGTGTGCGGCCGCGGAGCACCGCGCGCACGAGGTTGAGGATGGCCTCCGGGATGTGCTCCGGGTGCTCGCCCAGCGGCTCCCGAATCTCGCGACGCTCGTCAACGGCGACCGGGAGCTTGAGGTGCCAGCCGGCGTCGTCTCCCCCGGTGCGGCGGCGCAGGGTCAGCCGCCGGCTGGCGAGGACCATGTCGATGCTGTCGTAGTAGAGGGCATCGAGGTGGTGCTCGACGGGCGGCTCCACGTGGGTGACGCCCGGCAGGTCGTGCAGGGGCGGCAGCGTCGTCGCCGGGTTGACGTCGAAAGTGCGTTCGATCTCGGCATAGCCAGCGGAAGTCATGCTTCAGTGTAATTCGGCCAGGCGGCCCGGAGGGGAAAAGCGGACCCCCAATTTCCGGCCGGTTCTCAGATCCCAGGCCGCCGATCGTTACCCGAACCGGCCGTTGACGTAGTCCGCGGTGCGCGGGTCGATCGGGTTGCCGAACATGGCGTCGGTGGGTCCGTGTTCCACGATCCCGCCGGGCGTGCCCTGAGCGGCGAGGAAGAAGGCGCAGTTCTGCGAGACGCGCTGCGCCTGCTGCATGTTGTGGGTCACGATCACGATGGTCACCTCCCGGGCGAGTTCGAGCATGGTCTCCTCGATCACCCGCGTCGACGTGGGGTCGAGGGCCGAGCACGGTTCGTCCATGAGCAGGATGCGCGGAGTCACCGCCAGGGATCGGGCGATACACAGGCGTTGCTGCTGGCCGCCGGACAGCCCGCCGCCCGGCGCCCGAAGACGGTCCCGCACTTCCTTCCACAGGCCGGCCTTGGTCAGGCAGCTCTCCACGAGGTAGTCCTTCTCGTCGTTCGAGGCACGCTGGCCGGTGAGGGTGAGGCCTGCGATGACGTTGTCGTAGATCGACATCGCCGGGAAGGGGTTGGGCTTCTGGAAGACCATCCCGATGTGTTTGCGGGCGTCGACGAGCTTGCGTTCCGGGTCATAGATGTCTACGCCGTCGAGGAGCACCTCTCCGGCCAGGCTCGCGGAGGGAACGAGCTCGTGCATCCGGTTCAGGATGCGCAGGAACGTCGACTTGCCGCAGCCCGACGGCCCGATCAGCGAGGTGATGACGCCCGCGGGCATCACGAGGTTGACCCGGTCGAGAACCTGACGCTCGCCGAACCAGGCGGAAACGTTGCGGCCTTCGAGGGTGGCCAGTGGGGCAAGGTCCCCCACAGCCGCGTGGCCCGGGGCTTCCGGGGACAGGTCCTGGCCGGCCGGGCGTTTGCGCCACGGCACGGACAGGCGACTCGTCAGGGTCGGCGCGGCGGATCGAGCCGGCGGGCGCAGCCTGCTGTCTCGCTGCCGTGGCGCCTTCGGTAGCGGCAGCACCTGCGTCGCGTCAGCGTTGATCATTTCGTCGTTCATGGACTCCATCGTTTCTACAGAAGGTTCGGAAGCAGGCGCACCACCTGGTCGGCCACGAACAGGCCGCCCACGGTGACGACGGGGAGGAAAACCGTCCAGGTTTTGCGGAGGCCGACGCGTCGATAGGCCCATACGGCGGCAACTTCGACCAGCAGCAGGAACTGCAAGGCGAACACAAGCGCCCACACCGTTCTGGTGTCAGTGGCGAGCTCCCGGTCGACGGCAGGCAGGGTCACGAATGTGGTCGCTCGGACGCCCGCCGGTTTCGTTTCCGAAACGAGCTCAGCATCCACCCGGGCGATCCCGCTCGGCACAAACGCGGGGCCGCGAGCCGTCTCGAGGACGAGGCGGCTCTTCCCCGCGCCGAGGGGAGCGGGCATGGGGTCGCCCGCGTACCGCACACCGAGAACGGAGAATTCCTGACGGCCCTGCCCGGTGATGACGGTGAACTGCTGCCCCGGTCGTAACTCCTGCAGTCGGGCGAAAGGGCCGCCGTAGGCAGCGGCGCGGCCCATGATGACGCTGTAGCCGGCCTGGCCCGGCAACACGGTATCGCGGCGGTGGCCCGGTCCGGCACGCAGGGTACCGGAGTCGGTTCCTTCGACGACCACCTCGTGCACCCCGATCGAGGGAATGTCGATCAGCGCCACTGGGGCTCCGGCCTCGAGCAGAACCTGGTCCACGGTGCCCTCGCTGACCGGGGCCGTGCCCTGAGCGAGCTCTGCTCGCAGCGAGTTCGTCAGCTGCTGCTGCGAAACGAAGTGCTGCACTTGGCCGAAAATCGTGAGGTTGGCGAGAAAGCCGAAGATGAGCACGGCAACGATCGTGAGCGTGGTGCGGATGGCCTGATCGCGCGCGCTCAGCACCGCGGGTGCGCGCGGGGGCACGGGCATGCGCCGCGGCGCCGTTGGCAGCTTCGGTCGCCGGAGCGTTGTGGCGATCGTCACGATGTGACCGGCCCGTAGCCGGGTGCGAGGTCGGGCAGTGGGCGTTGTAACCGGCGGAGCCGAAGCAACTGGCGCACCGCCAGGACGAGCGCTGCCAGGAGCACGAACATCGCCGTGAGGAACCACGGCAGGATGAGCGTGAACGAGTCGCGGGTCAGCGACCAGAGGGCCGTGCCGGCGATGTCCACGGGCGGAGTCATCGTCACGTGGCCTCGGAAGAAGGTCCACTGGCCGACATCTTCGAAGGTTGCCCTCAAGGTGCGTGTCTCCCCCGGTGCGAGGTTGGCAACCTCGACCGTGTCGAGCGTCTGGACGGGCAGGTTGATCGCATTGTCGAGCCAGAACCGAAGGCTCGAGGTGATCGGGGCGGTGCTGACGTTCTTCATCGTGAACTCCAGGGTCAGGTCCCCACCCTCCGGCCCGATCTGCGGAGCGGGTAGCACGGTGAGCCCGCTGACATAGAAGAAATCGTGGATGTTCGTCGGGTCCCCGCTCATACCGCTGGGCCCATTCGTGGCAGCCTCGGCGCTCGCGGGAGTCGCGGTGAGCCCGGCAAGCCCGCAAATCAAGGACATTGCGATGAGGGTCACGGCCGTCAGGCGGGGCGCGGCAGTGGTTGTGAGCACGATTAAGTTAGTCCATTCGAGGTTTCGGCATGCTGGACACACAGCAAACGACGGGGAAACGCGATCTCGCGCGCGAGCGCCAATGCATCGACTCAACAGACGCATAGACGCCGACGAACGCCCGAAGGCCACGGGACAACTTGTCCCGTGGCCTTCGGACGTACGGTGTGCTGTCTACTTGTCAGCGCGGCGGAAGCGACGCGCGATAATCACGCCGGCCCCGGCCGCGAGGGCGAGCATGCCCGAAGCCAGCAGCGGAAGGGTGTTGGCTGTTCCGGTCGACGCGAGCTCCTTGTCGGCTTTCGTCGCTACGGCAACGCGCTCTGACGAGCCAGACGCCGGGTTGCCCGACGAGCCGGAGTTGAGGCCCGGCGTCACAGCAGGAACCGGAGTCGGCGTCGCGGTCGGCGTCGGCGTCACAGTCGGCGTCGGCGTCACAGTCGGCGTCGGCGTCACAGTCGGCGTCGGCGTCGGCGTCGGAGTCGGCGTCGGCGTCACCGGCACATCGGCCTGCGGCAGGAACGTGAAGGCGCCGGTGACCGGAACGACGCTGATCGTACGGTAGAAGGCGGCGGTCACTGTGACGCCAGAGTTCATCGTGCACGCGAGGCCCAGGCTGTAGTTGCCGCCGGCGTTCCTGGCCGCAGTCTGGGAGTTATTGATGAGCGAGATCGGCGCGAGGGTCGGGTTGAGCACGTTGCGTGTCGCTCCGTTGAACGCGAGGGGCGCGTACGCCTTCCAGGTGAGGACGGTGTTTTCGGTTCCGGGGGTGGCCAGGAAGGCGAAGATATTCGTTGAGTTCGCCGGGCAGGTGAACTCGCCGTTGATGTCGCCCTGAGTGGAGGAGCCGAAGAGGTCCTCCTTCCAGCCCCAGACGCGGCCGTCCGACACCTGGACGGCATCCGTGTCGTACATGTAGACGGGAGCGGCAGAACCATTCGTCTGCGTCGCGGCTGTCGCGGCAGTCGCCGCGGCCGTGGCTCCGGCGACCAGAGCGAGCGAAACGACGCCGGCGGCGACGAGACGCGACTTCTTGTTGATCTTCATTTATTTACAGTCCTGTTCTTGGGCGGAGGTCACTTGGAGATTCGAACGGCGGTGGTGGTCGAGGGTGCGAGAATGCCGAATTTTTTCTTCAACGAACCGGCTTTGGCGGCAAAAGTCGTCTGCGAGTTCGTCAGGCTGGCGCTCTTTGTCGGATCGAGCAGGTCGGCCAGAGTCGAGTCATACGCGGCATTCGTCGGGTCAACTCGTGCGTACTGCACAACGAGGTACGTGTCGCGTCCCCAACGAGAGTCGGCGTAGTAGGCGGCCACCGGGGCCATCGAGGTGCCGGTGCCTGTCACGGGGGTGGTGCCTGCGACCAGGGAACCCAGGACCGTGGTGTCCTTCTTCTTGGGGAAGCTCGCACCGGTGTTCATGGCGACCCAGCGGGACACCGACATAGGCGCGACAGTGTTGATGCCCAGGTCAGAGGCGTCGTGCTCCTGACCCACGGTGACGCAGGAGCCCAGGGTCGAATCCGTGACGCCGATCTTGGACATGAAGTCCTTGCGCGTTCCGGAACCGGCCTGCGGGATGACCGGTGTGACCTTCACTCCGCCGAGGGTGGTGACGCTGCAGGTGTAAAGACTCGTCATGGTCGCGGTGTCGATGGTACCGATGCCGGCTGCCGTCGAAGCGCTGTCATACGCGTAGGCGATCGCATCGCGACCGAAAGGCACCTGAATCAGGCTACCTGCCGGGTCGACCGTGCCTGATCCGGACGAACGGGCGATGTCGATCTGCCCCGTGATGACGACGCCCGCGGGCGCGCCGACGGTTCCGGAGGTGTACGGGGCGCCGTCAATGGAACGGAAAAGGGCCGTGCGCCCGTCGCTTGAGCCATTCGGGCGACCGAAACGCACACCGGAGGACTTCGTCGTGATGAACGGGGTGCCGGTCGCGTCGAACGAGCCGATGCTGTTTCCGTTGGCTGTCGAACGAACCGACGCTCCCGAAAGGCCCGAACCGTTGGCCAGGGCGCTGACGACGTCCTCGAGGGTGTCGGAGCCGACGATGGAGTAGCTGTTCGAGACGGGCTCGGCGTTAGCCGGGCTGACGATGACAAGGCCGGAGATGGCCACGCCGACAGTTGCGCAGAGTGCAAGAGCCTTCTTGGTGTTCACTGGGGTGCCTTTCGAGAGTGATGCAGGAGACGGACCCGGATGGGTCCCTCTTGTCTCAGCGCTACGGTCCGAAGCGGGGAACCCGCGCGAAGCGTCACGTTGGGCGCGCATCAGGATCGTCTCCGAACGCGCGAAATCAAGGGGACGCCGCAAGCGGCGACCAGGCCGGAGAGCAGCCCGGCCGGCACCGCCGCGCGTACCGGTCCCATGACCGGGTCCGCGGGCGTCGGTCTCGCCACCAGGGGGTCGACGACGGTGCCCGTCGCGGCCGGGTCGACCGCGGCGTCGGCCACCACCGGCGCGGCCTGAGCCTGGAACTCTGCCGGACCGTACGTCGACGGGGTCGGCACATAGGCCGGCCTGTCGACCGCAGGGGCAGTCTCGGGCACGGCCGTTGTGGCGACCGGGCTGCCGCCCTGTTCGATTGCGGTCGCGGCGGCGAGCGCCTGGTCCACCCAGCTCTTCGGGAGCGGGGTGTAGCCGCGCGGCAGCTGCCCGATCTCCGTCCCGGGTACCTGGCCTGCCACCACCGCGTACCGGATCAGGTTGGCGTAGATGGCCCGCTGGGCGGCATCCGTTTGCAGCGGATTCAACGCAGCATAGACCGGCATCGTCATTGGGTACGCTGTGGCGGCAGCCTTGGCGCTTGGGTTCGCCGGGTCGTATTCGAGCACCTCGGGGTTGGCGCTGGTCGGCACCATGGCGGCGGAGGCCGCGAGCATGGACTCCGTCGACGGCGCCACGAACGCGCCCGCGGAGTTCTGCAACGACGCCGTCACCGTTTGGTAGCGAGCGGCCGCGGCCGCGGTGGTGACGCCAAGCACGCGCTGGTTGCCCACCAGGCTTCGCACGCTCTTACCGAACTTCGGCGGGACGCTGGTGGGGTTCCAGTCGCCGAGCTCCTGCCCGTCGCCGCGCAGGGTGAGATACGCGCCGCTCTCGAAGTCGCTGGTGTAGGGGCGCCAGGTGACCAGGTTCACCGCCGTTGTTCCGGTGCCGGCAGCGGGCCGCTCCAGTGGATCAGCCTTCGGAAAATTCGTGCGGGGAAGCGTCATGGCCGTCCCCGACGGGTTGACAGCGGCATTGGTGGACGACCACGGGTTGACTTTCATGCCCCACGTGTCGGGCGTTCCGTTCAGGAATTCGACGGCGGCTGGGTCGGAGAGGACGTAACGCCACAGTTGCTGGGCCTCGTCGGATCTCCCCGCGGGGAGGAGCATGTCTCCCAGGGACGGCCCGGTCAGGTCCTGGTACTTCCACTCATCGTCGTTGACCGCCAGGAAATCGGGGTCGACCGTGAGGTTGCGCGCGTTCGCGCCAGGGTTCGCGGAGTCGGTGTAGCCGAAAAACTTGAGGGAGTCCGACGTGGCCGGCGCCCCGGAAGGCAGTGAGTCGAGATACGAATTAGTGAGGAGTTTGGCGACCAGGCGCGGGGTGAGGTTCAGTGACGTGAACGCCTCGGTATTCCTGGCTTTGTATTCCTGGGGAACTGCGCCAACCGGTTTCACCCGACGGTCGATGGAGAACGAAACCGCGACGCCGCTGAGGGCGATCGGTGCGTACGCGACGGGATCGGCTCCGTCGGTTTGCAGGGGGCGCGAGGTGAGAGCCAGCGGGCTGGGTGTCGTGAGGCTCGCCGCGGCAAGCGCGTCCTCCTCGTTGCCGATGCTGAGCGCGAACGAGGAACCCGTCGCACCGGTGCACAGTTTGGGTTGCCATGACCCGATCGCCGCGGCGACGAGTTCGCTTCCGGAGAGCTGCTTCTCGGCCGAGCCGATGGCGCAGCGCTGGCCGATGGGCTTGAAGTCCAGCTTGACGGCCACGCTGTGCTTCCAGGAGTCCCACAGCAGGCCGGACTTGGTGATGTAGGACTCCCCCGCGTCGCTTTTTCCGCGCGGGATGACCACGAGCCAGCAGGATTTTCCGGAGACAGTGCCGTCCGCGGCGGTCACGGGCGTGCCACAGCCCAGACCCGGGGACTGCATCGCGGTCTGCACCTCGAATTTGACGGAGCCGTCGCCACTGTCGCTCGACCCGGCCCAGGGCACCTCATTCGTCGTGTACTGGGTGTAAAACTCGTTGGTGGCCAGGTCAACGCCGGAGATGCCGTCGGGCAATGTGACCCCTGTTTCGGACGGCGGCCCGGTGGCCTTCTGCACGAGGCCCGTCAAGGGATCCATGACATGGTGCGTGAGCACGTTGGCCGAGTCGGCGAACACCGAAGAGATCGAACCCCCCGTGGATGCGCGGTAGGGAATCGCGGTGAATGCCGGAATTGTGAACCCGTTGGCCGGCGATGTGTACTGCGAGTCCTGCGGTGCCACCTGGTCCTGGCTGACCGCGGTGTCGCGCGTGGACGCGGCCTTGCCGGGGAAGCCGCCGTACTGGCAGGTCGTGCGATCCGGGCGGCTGGAATTCGCCGGGTCGTCTCCCCAGCACTGCGCGATCTGGAGGAAGTCCTGGCCTCCCGAGCTGCCATCGGGCCGCTCGGACTTCGTGCCTCCGCTCCAGTTGACGACGATGCCCTGGGAAACGAGGTCCTCGGTCTGGGACACGGTGACCTTGAGATCGGGGAAGGGGGCGGTGGCGACGTCCGGGTCGTAGCCCCTCGATGCGACCGTGACCGCGGTCGACGTGTCAGCGGATGCCGCAGAGGGGGCCAGGGAGCCGAGCGCGGCAACACCCACGCCGACCAGCAGACCGACGACGACTCCGCTGGCGCCGGCGCGGGCCCAGAGTGCGTTCTTTGGGGCGAACGTGAGGCGCTTCACTTGGTTCCTGCCTTAGCGACACGCGGTTTGAACCGACCGGCGAGCACCGGCGGCAGCACGGCGGCGGCCAGCAGGAGAAGGCCGGCGACGAGCATGATCGATTGCTGGGCGCCCCACCCGCTCTTCGCCAACGTGAACGGTGCGGCGATGGCCGTGCCGACCACGCCGGTTGCCGTGGCGCCGACCGTGGACACGAGGGCGCCGTTCTCGTCGTACACGGGCGCGGCCACCGGGCCTGATGCCGCCTCCTTTCCGCCGGGCGCTGCCGCCCCTGTTCCCCCGGGCCCTGCTGACGAAGCCGTTTCCCCGGCAGTTGTCGCGGCGGCTGAGCCGGCCGCGCCACCACCCGATCCGCTACCGGACACTGCGGTGTCGGCCAGCGCCCCGGCCGTGCCGGTGGTGCACTGGTTGGCCCCTATCTTGTCGCAGGCGGCCGGCTGGAGAGCCGTGGTGGCCAGCAGGTTGTTTGACGGGGAGTCACCTGGTTTGAATGTCGGGTTGTTGCATTTGTTGATGTCGACGCCGCTGACATCGGCGCCTGGCACTCGCTTGATCTGGTCGAAGCCAGCCAGCACGAGGTTCATCGGCAGAGGCGAGTAGCCCAGGGCTTCGGCCTGCTGCTGCCCCTCGCAGAGCATGTAATGAGCGAAGGTACCGAGGGTCAGGCCCTTCTTGGCGGTGAAGACGCCGCCGACTTCGGTCGGCACGATCATGTAGGAGTAGCTCGCGAGTGGGTAGGTGCGGGGGTCCGCGTTGTTGTACACGCCGTCCAGGATCTGGGTGAGGTAGGTAGGCCCGGGTGTGGTGTTGATGGATGCCTTCAGCAGTGCGACGGCCACGGAATTGGCCGTGGGTTCCGTGTAGTAACCCGCTGCGTTGAGCACCTTGGCGACGGGGAAACCGGAGTTCTTGGCGTAGGAGTACTCCACGTAGGTGATCGCACCCTCGCCGTAGTCCTGGCTCACGTAGCCGGCGACGCCTGAGGATCCGCTTTGCGCCTTGGCGTTGCCGTAGGTGGGGAACTGCGAGGTGAGGCCGCAGGGGGCAGACCGGCCGACCTTCGTGCAGAAGGAATTCCAGAGGGCCGGGTGCTGCTTGGACATCCAGAGTGTGAATTGCGCCGTGGAGCCGGAGCCGTCCGAGCGAACGACGGGCACGATGCCCTTGTCGGGCATGGCCAGCCCGGGGTTGTCGGTCGCGATGGCAGGGTCGTTCCACTTCGTGATGGCGCCGGTGAAGATCTTGGTGATGACCTCTCCGCTGAGCCGAAGGTTTGTGACTCGCTTGCCGCCGATTTTCAGGTTGTACATGAAGGAAGTGCCACCAGCCACGATGGGCATGTATGCGTAACCGCGGGCAGGCACCTCGGGTGCCGAACCGTCCTCCGGGGCGGTCTGGAACGGGATCTCGCTGACGGCGAAGTCCACGTTGCCCGCGACGAAGTCACGGCGCCCGGCCGACGAGCCGACTCCGGAGTAGTTCACCGTCATCGCGTAGTTATTGGCAACATTCTTGCGCCACTGGTCCAGGGCGTTCTGCGACCAGGTCGAGCCGGTGCCGGTGATTTGGTCGTAACTCGCTGCCTGGGCAGCTGGCGCCGTGGAGACGCTCAGCAGCACAACGACGAGCGCGAATAAGGCTCGGACTGTGCGAATCTGTCGGGTTTGCGGCGTCACGAGGACGTCTCCTTCGTGGTGAGGTCGGTAGGTGAACTCGTCGGCCGGAGCATTGAATTGGTTCCGGTGATCCCCGGACCGAGGTCACCCCGTACGCTCATCCGTTGCAGGTCTCGCTCCGATGCGGCGTCGACGCGCAGTTGCCGCCGACGGGACAACTGGCCGGGACCGGTACCGCCGATGAGTCGAGCAATGGCGAAGAGGGTGAGCACCAGGAGGATCAGGACGGCGGCCGTGCCGAAACCTCGGGCGATCATGGTGGGCTCAGGAGACTTGACGAAGTCGAAGACCTGCAGCGGGAGGGAGATCATCGGGCCGGCGAAGGGGTTCAGGTTGGTCACCGCGGTGACACCCGAGGTGAGCAACACAGGGCTGGTCTCGCCGATGCCGCGGGCTGTGCCCAGGATCACGGCCGTTGCCAGTCCGGGCCGGGCGGTCGGCAACACGACATACCAGATGGTGGCCCAGCGGGTGGAACCGAGGGCATAGGCGGCCTCTCGCAGGTTGCCGGCGACCAGGCGAAGCACGATATCCGAGGCCCGAATGACGATCGGGAGCATCATGACGGTGATCGCCATGGCCGCGGCGAAGCCTGACCGCTGGTGCGTGATCAGCACGATGATCGCCGAGTAGACGAACAGGCCGGCCACGATGGACGGCAGCGCGGTCATCGCATCCGAAATGGTGCGCACGAACCTCGCGAATCGGCCACCGACCTCGTTCAGGAACAGGGCGGTCGTGATGCCGAGCGGAATCGTGATCGCCAGCGCCATCGAAATCTGCATGAGCGTGCCCAGGATCGCGTGCACGATACCGCCCATGTCGAGGCCGTCGAGGGGTCCGGCCAATTCCATGCTCTGGGTGAAGAAGTTCAGATGAGGCAGGGCTTCCTGCCCGCGTATCAGAGTGAACGCCACGACGAAGACCAGGGCGCCGAAGAGCACCACACCGGCGCTTGATAGCAGCACCGCCATCACGCGGTCCTTGACCTCCTGCGCGTCGCTCGTGAAGCTTACGAGCAGGGCGTAGAAGCCAAGGAACGCCAGATACGCCACGAGCGCCCAGCCCACGCCGCCGGAAAGCGGAGTGATCCAGCCGAAGAGGAGCACCGCGACGGCGATTCCGGCTGCGGCGGCACCGAGAACGTTGAACCGGTCGTCGAGCCGGGCGCCGCGCACCCGGCGTCGCGGTCCGATCGGGGTGCCGTCGTAGGCCGGGATCGTCGTGGTGTGGGTGTCGTTCGTCGTGAGGGTGCTGGTCGCGGCGTGCGTGATGTTGGGTGCGTGCGTGATCGTCATCAGTCGCTCTCCGCCCCGGATCGAGACCGTGCCACGATCGACGAGGCCGTGAAGTTGATCACGAGGGTGATCAGGAACAGTACGAGTCCGGCTGCCATCAGCGCGGAGAGGCCGAATGAGCTGGATTCGCCGTAGCGGAGGGCGATGAGCGCGGAGACGGAGTTGGTGCCGGTCTTCAGCACCTCCCAGTTGATCGTGAAGATCGGCGAAATGATCATGTAGACGGCGATGGTCTCACCGAGAGCGCGGCCGAGGCCGAGCATGGTGCCGCCGATGATGCCGCCACGACCGAAGGGCAGCACGACCGCACGGATCATGCCCCAGCGCGTCGACCCGAGCGCGAAGGCGGCCTCGCGCTCGCCGATCGGCGCCTGGGAGAAGGCCTCGCGCATGACCGACGTCTGGGTCGGGACCACCATGAGGCCGACGACAATGCCGGCGATGAACGCCGAGGAGGTGAACGCGCTGGCCTCGGTGAGCGCTTGCCCACTGGCGTCCGCCACCCGGAACAGCGGGATCCAGCCGAAGTAGGTGGAGATCCAGGTGGCGACCGGGATCACGTTGGCCTGCAGGAAGAAGACGCCCCAGAGGCCGAAGACCACGCTCGGCACGGCGGCCATCAGGTCGACGAGCGTGACGAGCGTGGAGCGCATCCGGCCCTGGGCGACCTCGGAGATGAGTAGGGCCGTGCCGAGGGCGAGCGGCACGGCGACGCACATCGCGATCACCGCGATCGTGATGGTGCCGAACAAGACGGATGCGATGCCGAATTTCTGCGACTCCGGCGACCAGTCCTGCTCGACCAGAAAGCTGAACCCGGCGACGCCGAGGGCCTCCGAGGCACGCAACGAAAGGAACACGCCCACGGCGAGCATGATCGCCACGGTGATGCAGCCGGCGAAGAAGGCCACCGAACGGAACACCGAGTCCGAGACCGAGGGACGTGCTGTCAGTAAGCGGCGCGGGGACGAGTCCGGGTTCGCCGGGTCGACCGTTGGCGGCTCGATCGCAGGCGCGTCGAAGAGGGTCGAAAACGACATGGGTGTCCTTGCACATTCGGGTGTGGGGAGCGGAACGAACGTGGCGGTAGCACGTCCGAGACACATGTTTGGGGCGCTTGGTTAACACTGAGCGTCGATTTGTCCAGCTAGAGGTGGACGCGTAGTGGAGAGTTGAGCGCGCGGGATTGCACCCGGTGCAGGACCGGGGGCCCCGCAGAGGGCGCCCGCACGTGGGCGCGCATCACGGCGGCAGCCGAGTCACGGGAGAACGGCGGCCGCGCGGTGAGCGCGAAGTGGCGTGCGCCACCGAGCGGTACAGCTCGCTACGTTTATATACGGCGTCACCGCGCGCCCGCCAGCGCGGCGTAGGTATTCGCGGTCGCGGCAACGGTGTTCACATAGGAATCGACGTGGTTGTACGCGAACACGGCGGCGCGCCAGCGATCGGGCCGGGACAGCTCGCCGTAGTGGCAGAGGTAGCGGCCGGCGGCGAGGGCGGCATCGTCGATTTGTTGCGGGTCGTCGACGCCGTCCCCGTTGCCGTCGGCGCCCCATCGCTGCCAGGTCGCCGGAATGAATTGCAGGGGCCCGACCGCGCGGTCCCATTCGGTGCTGCCGTCCCAGACTCCGCGATCGGTGTCGCTCATCGCGGCGAAAGCGCTGCCATCGAGTGCGGGGCCGAAGATGCCCGGGCGGGCGGCGCCATCCGCGCCGAGTGCCGAACCGTCGTGGCTGCCGTGACCGGATTCGACGTTGCCGAGGGCGGCCAGGGTACTCCAACCGAGGTGGCAGCCCGGTTGTTCGGCCGCCAGGGCCAGGGACGCCCCTGCATAGCCGAGCAGGGCGCGCACTGGGATGCCAGCCGCTTGGGCGACGCGGACGGCCCAGGCAGGGTCGGCGAGCGCCGCATTGCCATCAATCGGAGGCGTAACCGTCGGCAGGGCAAGCGTGGCGGGCGCTGGTTCGGCCGCGGGCAGCGATCGGGCAACCTCTGGCGGCACGGTGGTGATGACCGCCGACGCGGCCGGTGCGAGACTCGCCCGCACGCCCTCGGGTGCCTGGAAACCGGGTACCAGCCAGCCGAAGACCAGCCAGCCGAGCACGGAGAGGCCGGCGACCGTGGCGATCATGGGGGTTCCGCGGTGCTTGCGCACGGTCACCAGGACAGGGCCCGTTCCTCGTCGGAGAGTACCCGGTTGCCGCGCTGCCCGGCCTCCGTGGCATGACGGGCGTCCGCACCGACGAGCGCGCTGTGGAAAGCCTCAATGGTTCCAGCCGAGGCCTCGCGGCTGGTCGACGCCGCGCCATACCAGCGCCCTGCAGTCATCACGACTACATCACCGACGCTGATCACCCACCCGTGTGTGCCGGCCTTGGGACCCGTGACAACCGTGGCGACCATCGAATCGCACTGGCCCTTGAGTTCGAGGACGTGGGCTCGCGCGCTGGAGAACGTTGCGTAGACGGAGGAGCTACGGCCGAGCTCGCGCCGGTTCGAGGCGAGCAGTCGCCAGATACCGGAGTGCCGCGGCGCTCCCGTGAGCAAGGGACCGGCGCGGTGCCCGTCACGCACGGCGACCGCCCTAACGGGAGTGCCGACATTCTGCACGCTCTCACGGAAAGCCACCCATCCGTGCAATCGGGGGTCGGCGGCGGATTCAAACGCCGAGAAGACGATGCTCGGGCTCGGCGACAAGATGACTCCCTGGGCAAGGATGATGCAGCGAAGGGGCCACTGTGACGTGTGAGCGGCTCGAATAGGCCGACCCCGCGTGTACTTTCCAGCCCACGAATGTCCGGTTCGGGAGCATCACCTGAACCGGAGGTGAACGAGGGATGGCCGGCGCGGTAAGAACGCGCGAAAGATGTCCCGCACTTGGGGGTCGTCTTACCGGCGGAATGCCTTCCGGGCCAGCCAGTTTCCGAGGAACTGCACCAGCTGCACGAGCACGATGATCAGCAGCACGGCCGCCCAGGTCACCACGGGATTGAACTGGCGGTAGCCGTAGAGCAGCGCGAAGTTTCCGAGGCCGCCGCCGCCGACGTAGCCGGCTACCGCCGACATGTCCACGAGCGCCACGAAGATGAAGGTGTAGCCGAGGATGAGCGGGCCGAGCGCCTCGGGCAGCAGCACCGTGAAGATGATCCGGATCGGCCCGGCCCCCACACTGCGGGCCGCCTCGATCACACCGGGCGTCACCGTGAGGAGGTTCTGCTCCACGATGCGCCCCATGGCGAAGGATGCCGCGAGCGAGATCGTGAAGATGATCGCCGCGTTGCCGATGCCGGTTCCCACCACGGCCCGGGCCAGCGGCTGGGCGGCGGCCAGGAAGATGATGAACGGGATCGGCCGCACGATGTTCACCAGCAGGTTCAGCACCACGAAGACCCCGCGGTTCTCGAGGATGCTGCCGGCGCGGGTCAGATACAGGCCGAGGCCCACGAGCAGGCCGCCGATCCCGCCGAAGAAGAGCGTGAGGCCGACGATGTAGAGGGTCTCCCCCGCGGCGATCCAGAGTTCGGGCAACAGGTCGATCAGGCTGTCCATCTCAGCGCACCTCGGTCACGGTCGTGAGGGTTCGCACCCGGTCGAGCGCGGCGTCGATGGCGGCGTCGGCCGCGGCATCCGTCGCCCCCGGCGTGGCCAGTGCCAGCGTCAGGTGTCCGAACGACCGGCCCTGGATCTCGTTGATGCCGCCGTAGACGACCTCGAAGGTGACGCCGGCGGAGACGAACTCGCTGAACACGCGGGCCTGATCGACGCTGCTGTCGCGGAACGCCAGCGTGACGAGGCGGCCCGGGTGACGCCGCCGCAGCACGGCGAGTTCCGGCGGCGACGGGAGACCCTTGACCACGGTCGAGACGAACCGGGCGGAGGCCGCCTGCTGCGGGTTCGAGAACACGTCGAACACGTCGCCGCGCTCGATCACCCGGCCCTGGTCCATCACGGCGACCTTCGTCGCCAAGGTCTGGATGACATCCATCTCGTGCGTGATCACGATAATGGTGACCCCGAATTCCTTATTCACCCGCCCGAGCAGGTCCAGAACCTCGGAGGTGGTCTCCGGGTCGAGGGCGCTGGTGGCCTCGTCGGCGAGCAGGATGCCCGGCTGGCTGGCTAAGGCCCGCGCGATGCCCACGCGCTGCTTCTGACCGCCGGAGAGCTGGTCGGGATAGGCGCCCGCCTTGTCGCCGAGCCCGACGAAGTCGAGCATCTCGGCAACCCGGGCCCGCCGCGTCTCCTTCGATTGGCCGGCCACCTCGAGCGGGTAGGCGACGTTCGCCGCGACGGAGCGTGACCCCAGAAGGTTGAACTGCTGGAAGATCATCCCGATACCCAGCCGCACCGGGCGCAGCTCCCGCTCGGGCAGGCGGGCGATGTCGGTGCCGTTGATCAGGATCTCGCCCGACGTCGACCGTTCGAGGGCGTTCACAAGCCGCACCAGGGTGCTCTTGCCTGCCCCCGAATAACCGATGATGCCGTAGACGTCCCCGGCGTCGATCGTGAGGCTGACCTTGTCGATGGCGACGACCTCGGCCCCGCCCCGGGTCGTGGGCAGGTACACCTTGCTCACGTCACGCAGTTCGACAACGGGGGTGGGGGCAGGCATGGGACGTCCTTACTGACTGGCGTGGCGCCGGACTGTGCGGCTGTGCTGGGCTGAGGTCGGGCGGCGCTACTTCTGGGCTGCGGTGTCCTTCTCGACCGTGGCGAGGGAGGCCTCGAGGTCGGCGACCGGGGTCTGGACCATCACCGCGGAACCGGCGGACACGTCGATCACGCCATCCTGAACGGCCTTCGTGGTCTGGTAGATCTCGACCAGCTTCTGGTAGGTGGCGTTGTCCTTGTCCTTTGCGCGGGCCGCGAAAACGTTCACGTACGGGAGCGCGTTGGGGTCGGCGGGGTCGTCCTGGGCGAGGGCATCCTCAACCTTCAAACCGGCCTTCTCGACGAAGTCGTTGTTGATGATCGCGGCGGCGACGTCGGGAAGCGACGTGGCGGTGAGCGAGGCCTCGAGCGCGGTCACGGTGACCTTGGACTTTTTCTTATCGATATCGTCGAGGGTCGAGTAGATGCTGCCACCGTCGGAGAGCGTAATCAGCTTCGCCGACTGCAGTACGAGCAACGCGCGAGCCAGGTTGCTGGCGTCGTTCGGCACCGCGACGGTGTCGCCTTTCTTGATTTTGCTGACGTCGTCATACCGGGTCGAGTACAGGGCGAGCGGGTAGATCGCGGTGGCGCCGACCGGCGCGAGGTCTTCTTCGCTGGCCACGTTGTACTCGGCGAGGTAGACGATGTGCTGGAACTGGTTCAGGTCGAGCTCGCCGGCAGACAGGGCCGGGTTCGGCTGCCCGAACTCGGTGAAGTCGACGATGTCGACGGTGATGCCGGCATCCGCCGCGGCTTCCTCGTAGACGGCCCAGTATGGGTCGCTGGCGCCGACGACGCCGATCTTCACGGTCTCGTCGGCGGCCGCACCGGAGCAACCGGCGAGCAGGGCGACGAGCGGTACGACCGCGAGAGCGGCGAGCAGTTTCTTGTTCACGATGGGGTTCCCCTTGTTGGCTTCGGTGCCGTCTGGACGGCGGTGGGTGCCGACGCGATTTTGGGCACAGAGGGACCACGGGTCAAAGAGGGGTGGGAGTCTGTGCCGCTGCATCGCGAGGCACGTTCCAAGGCTAACGGGAGATGCTGCGCCGCGTGCGCGCCAACGTCACACGCGGTCACAGCATCTGCGACTTCAGCCCTCGATCAGCTCAGAGAGTTCGATCCAGCGGGTTTCGAAGCCGGCGATGGCGGACTCGAGCGTCTGCAGTTCGGTGCTGAGCACGCCGAGGCCGTCGAAGTCGGACTGGTCGTGCACGGCGAGGCTCTCGTGCAGGGCCGCGATCCGCGCGTTCTGCTTGGCGACCTTGCGATCGATGGAGGCGAGTTCCTTCTGCGCGTTGCGGAGGTCGGCGCCGCCGATGGCGAGCTTGCGCGACGCCTTCCCGCCGGAGGTGTTCGCCGCGTTCGCCTCGGCGGGCTTGTCAATGCCGCTCGTCTGCTTCTTGCGCATCTCGAGGTACTGGTCCACACCGCCGGGAAGGTGGCGGAAGCCGCCCTCGGTGACCGCGTACTGGTTGTCGGTGACGCGCTCGATCAGGTACCGGTCGTGCGAGACCACGAGGAGGGTGCCAGGGAAGGAGTCGAGCAGGTCTTCCATGGCCGCGAGCATGTCGGTGTCCAGGTCGTTGGTGGGCTCGTCGAGGATGAGCACATTGGGCTCGTCGAGCACGATCAGCAGCAGCTGCAGGCGGCGCTTCTGGCCACCGGAGAGATCCTTGACCTGGGTGGTCAGCTGGGCGCTCATGAAACCCATGCGCTCGAGCATCTGGCCGGGCGTGATTTCCTTGCCGCCGGCCATGTACGACGTCTTCTGACGGCCGATGACCTCGCTGACGCGGTCGTTCTGGATGTCGTCGAGTTCGAACAGCTGCTGGGTGAGCACGGCGACCTTGATGGTCTTGCCGCGCTTGACGGTGCCCGTGGTGGGCAGAAGTGTTCCGGCTACCAGGTTCAGGAGCGTGCTTTTGCCGGCGCCGTTGACGCCCATGATGCCGGTGCGCTCGCCCGGTGCGATGCGCCAGGTGATGTCGTTCAGCACGGTCTCCTCGCCGAACTTCACGCCGATGTCGATCAGGTCGACGACATCCTTGCCTAGGCGCTGCATGGCCATCGACTGCATCGACACGGTGTCGCGGGGCGGCGGCTCGTTCTCGATCAGCTCGTTCGCGGCGTCGATGCGGAACTTGGGCTTCGCGGTGCGGGCGGGGGCTCCGCGCCGCAGCCAGGCCAATTCCTTCTTCATCAGGTTCTGGCGCTTGGATTCGGAGGCCGCGCTCATCCGGTCGCGTTCGACGCGCTGCAGGATGTAGGCGGCGTAGCCACCCTCGAACGGTTCGATCAGGCGGTCGTGCACCTCCCAGGTCATGTTGCAGACCTCGTCGAGGAACCACCGGTCGTGGGTGACGACCACCAGGCCGCCGGAGTTCGTGGCCCAGCGGGTCTTCAGGTGACCGGCCAGCCAGGAGATGCCCTCCACGTCGAGGTGGTTGGTGGGCTCGTCGAGGAAGATGACGTCGTGGTCACCGATCAGCACGGAGGCCAGAGCCACCCGGCGGCGCTGGCCACCGGAGAGGTCGTCGACAAGGGCGTCCCAGGGGATGTCCCGCACGAGTCCCGCAATCACGTCGCGCACCTTGGCGTCGCCCGCCCAGACGTGCTCGTCGATGCCGCCGACGATGGTGTGGCCCACGGTCTGGCCCGAAGCGAGGTCGTCGGACTGGTCGAGCATGCCGATGGTGACGCCGCGCCGGCGCGTGACGCGGCCCGCGTCGGGTTCCATCCGGCCGGCGAGCAGGCGCATCAGGGTGGACTTGCCGTCGCCGTTGCGGCCGACGACGCCGATCCGGTCGCCTTCGTTGAGACCGGCGGTGACGCTGTCAAAAATGACGCGGGTGGGAAATTCAAGGTGCAGGGACTCGGCCCCGAGCAAATGTGCCATAGCTTTCGAGTTTAGCTGGCACGGCTGAGAGGCCCGCGCGCCCCGGTTTCGCACCCGGTGGCCTGACTGTTGCCGAATCGGACATCTGTTGCCGGCACACCGGCAACAGATGTCCGACCGGGCCACAGTTGCGGCAAAACGGGGGGGGCTAGTCGTGGATGATCCGGGCCCCATGCACCGGCCCGGTGGCGCGCACCACGCGCAGCCGGGACGCGCTCAGGGCGACCTGCAGTTCGAGGGCGCTGTCGGCATCCGCGACCAGGAAGGCCACGGTCGGGCCGGAGCCGGAGAGCAGGCCGGCCAGGGCGCCGTTCGCCTCGCCCAACTCGAGCACCTTGCCCAGGCCGGGGGCCAGGTGCAGCGCGGGAGCCTGCAGGTCGTTGTGCAGCGCCTCGGCCAGCATCCGCGGGTCGCCGGCCCGAAGCGCCTGCAGCACGTTGGTGTCGACGGAGGGCTGGATCTGGGCAGGGAAGATGTCCTGGGCGTGGCGTTCGCGGTGGCGGTCGAGCTCGTTGTAGACGCCGGGGGTCGAGAGGCCGAAGTCGGCGAGGGCGAGCACCCAGTGGAACTGCCCCTTGGCCAGGGCTGGGCTGAGTTGGTCGCCGCGCCCGGTGCCGATGGCGGTGCCGCCGGTGAAGGCGAACGGGACGTCAGCGCCGAGGGTCGCGGCGATCTCGATGAGGTCGTCGCGGGTGGCGTCGGTTCCCCACAGGGTGTCGCAAGCGAGGAGGCTGGCCGCGGCATCCGCCGACCCGCCACCCATGCCGCCGGCGATGGGCACGTTCTTCTCGATCGAGAGGCGCACTCCCCCGCGATAGCCGGCCTTGCGGGCCAGGGCGCGCGCGGCCTTGATGGCGAGGTTGCTGCCGTCGACGGCGAGACCCGAGGCGTCTATGGGGCCGGTGAACACGACCGAGAAGTCGTCGGCCGGCCAAGCGCGCACGTCTTCGAACAGTGACACGGCCTGGTAGGCGGTGGCCACCTCGTGGTACTCGTCTTCGAGGACCGCACCGACCTTGAGGAAAACGTTGATCTTGCCGGGCGCCCGCGCATGCACCACGGGGGAAGGGGCCGGGTTGGTCATGTGACTAACCTAGCCCAGCCGCACAGTCGCGACTGCCCCGCGGCGGCACGCGTCAGTGTGCGGCGAGCTGGGCGCGGGCGATCGCCAGGAAGTCCTCGACCGTGAGCTGCTCGCCGCGCTCGGTAGGGTCGATTCCGGCGTGCGTCATGATCTCGGTGGCACTCGATGGGTCACCGAGAACGGAGGACAACGACTTGCGCAGCATTTTGCGGCGCTGCTGGAACGCGGCATCGACGAGGGCGAAGGTGGCGCGGCGCAATTCCTCGGATTCGAGCGGCCGGGCGCGCCGTTCGAAGGCGATCAGGATCGAATCGACGCCGGGAACCGGCCAGAACACCTGACGGCTGACCTTGCCGGCGGGGCGGAATGCCCCGTACCAGGCGGCCTTGACGCTCGGGCTGCCGTAGACCTTGCTGCCGGATGGCGCCGCGAGGCGCTCCCCCACCTCGGCCTGCACCATGACCACTCCGGCCCGGATGGAGGCGAAGTGCTCCAGCAGGTAGAGCAGCACCGGCACCGACACGTTGTACGGCAGGTTCGCCACGAGGCGGCTCGGGTCGCCGGGCAGTTCCGTGATCTTGAGCGCGTCGTTGCGGATGACGGTGAGCGGCGCGCCGGGATGCATCAGCTCGACCGTCAGCGGCAGCTGCTCGGCGAGCCGGTCATCGATCTCCACGGCCACGACGGTCGCGCCGGTCTCGAGCAGCCCCAGCGTGAGGGATCCCAGCCCGGGGCCCACCTCCAGCACGGTGTCGCCGGGTGAGACGGTTGCGACCCTGACGATGCGGCGCACGGTGTTGCCGTCGATGACGAAGTTCTGGCCGAGCTTCTTGGTGGGGTTGACGCCCAGCATCTCGGCCAGGTCGCGGATCTCGGCGGGGCCGAGGAGGGACCGTGCGCCGGGAGCGGCGGCTGGAGCAGCAGCGGGTGCTGCAGCGGGTGCTGCAGCGGGATCCGCGGGCTCGGCATCCGTTTCGAGAGCGGATGCCGGCTCCGGCACGGCGGCCGGCGCGGCGTGCCGGCCGCCGGTCACTTCGTCGCTGACGGGTCGGGTGCCGGCCTCGGGTTCGTCTCCGGGAGCGTAGCCGTGGCGGGGCGGGGTCATGCGAGGCCTCCGAACGGGCTCGTGTCGGGCTCTGGCTCGGTGACCGTCACCGGTTCGGCGTCCCACCGTCCGTAGACGAGTTCGGTGTTGGACGAAATCTGGGTGGCGAGAATGGTGGCCTCCGTTTCGAGGTGGTCCGCCATGGCGCGCAGGGTGTGCGGCAGCAGGTACGGCGCGTTCGGGCGGCCGCGGAAGGGTGCGGGGGTGAGGAACGGGGCATCCGTCTCGACCAGCAGCAGCCGGCGCGGCACCGCGGCCAGGGCCTCCCGCAGATTCTGGGCGTTCTTGAAGGTCACGGTTCCCGCGAACGAGAGGTACCAGCCGTTGTCGGCGAGGATGCGGGCCATCTCGATGTCGCCGGAGAAGCAGTGGAAGACGGTGCGATCGGGCGCGCCGACCCGCAGCAGGGTCTCGATCACCGCGGCGTGGGCGTCGCGGTCGTGGATCTGCAGCGCGAGGCCGTTCTGCTTGGCGATGTCGATGTGCGCCTCGAAGGAGCGGAGCTGGCTGGCGTGTCCTTCGGGGCCGGTGCGGAAGAAGTCCAGTCCGGTCTCCCCGATGGCGACCACGCGCGGGCGCGTCGCCAGCTCGGCGATCTCAGCCAAGGCGTCGTCGAGGGTGCCGGCGGCCTCGTAGACCGGGGCCTCGTTGGGGTGGATGGCGACGGCCGCGAGCATGCGCGGCTCCCGGGCGGCCATCGCGGCCGACCAGCGCGAGGTCTTCAGGTCGCCGCCGACCTGGATGACGCCGCGCACGCCGACGCTGGACGCGCGGTCGAGCTGCTCGGCCACGCTGAGCGACTGGTCGCCGTCGGCGATCTCCAAGTGGGTGTGGTTGTCGTAGACCGGCACGACGAGCGGGTCGGGCTGCGGCGGGTAGCTCAGGTCCCGGCCGGCACCTTTTTCGCGCTGGCGCACGGGGCCGGCTTCGGGCCCGGGCTCGTCAGCCAACCGTGGCCTCGATGCGTGGGAAAAGCGCCTCGAGCGGGGAGACCCGCGGGCCGCCGGTCCACTCCCAGGCCCGGTCGATGCGCTGGTCGGTGACCAGGCCGATGCCGCCGAGGGCGGTCCAGAGCTTCGCCGTGGCCTGCGGTACGACCGGCGAGAGCAGCACGGCGAGCGTGCCCAGTCCGCGCACGGCGGTGACCAGCACGGCTTCGAGTCGGTCCCGGTTGGCCGGGTCCTTCGCGAGCGACCACGGCTCCTGGGCGGTGATGTAGCCGTTGAGCTCGTCGACCAGTTCCCAAATCGCGGCGATGGCGTCGTGGATGGCGAGGTGTCCGATGGCCAGTGTGGCGGCATCCGTCACCCGCTTCTCGGTGCCGCGAATGAGCTCGTCGGCCTCGCTGAAGTCGCCGGCGACGGGGATCTCGCCGTCGCAATAGCGCACGACCATGGCGATCACGCGGGAGGCGAGGTTGCCGAAGCCGTTGGCCAGCTCGGACTGGTACCGGGCGGACAGGTCTTCCCAGGAGAAGGAGCCGTCCTGGCCGAAGCTGATCGCGCGCATGAAGTAATAGCGGAAGGCGTCGGAGCCGAACGTATCCGTGATCTGGCTTGGGGCGATGCCGGTGAGCTTGGACTTGCTCATCTTCTCGCCGCCCACGAGCAACCAGCCGTGGCCGAAGACCTGCCGAGGCACCTCGATGCCCGCGGCGAGGAGCATTGCAGGCCAGATGACGGCGTGGAAACGCAAAATATCTTTGCCCACGACGTGCGTCGCCGGCCAGAGGCGGTTGAACTTCTCGTCGTCGTGGCCGTAGCCGGCGGCGGTGATGTAGTTGAGCAGGGCGTCGAACCAGACGTAGACGACGTGGCTGTCGTCCCAGGGCACCTTGATGCCCCAGTCGAAACTGGAGCGGGAGATCGACAGGTCGCTGAGGCCCTGCTTGACGAAGGATATTACCTCGTTGCGCGCCGACGCGGGCTGTACGAAGTTCGGGTTCTCCTCGTACAGGGCGAGGAGCTGGTCGGCGAACGTGCTCATCCGAAAGAAGTAGTTTTTCTCGTGCAGCAGCTCGCAGGGGATGGAGTGGATGGCGCAGACCTGCTGCCCGGCGTACTCGCCGACCCCATCGATGAGGTCGCTCGGCTGCTTGTACTCCTCGCAGCCGACGCAGTAGAAGCCCTCGTACTCGCCGGTGTAGATGTGGCCGGAGTCGTAGAGGTGCTGCAGGAACTTCTGCGCGTTCACTTCGTGGCGCACATCAGTGGTGCGGATGAAGTCGTCGTTTCGGATGTCGACCGTCTTCAGCAGCGGCTTCCAGGCGGTTTCGACCAGACGGTCGGCCCACTCCTTCGGCGTGACGCCGTTGGCGGTCGCGGTGCGCAGGATCTTCTGCCCGTGCTCGTCCGTTCCGGTGAGCAGCCAGGCATCCTCGCCGGACTGCCGGTGCCAGCGTGCGAGCACGTCGGCAGCCACCTCGGTATAGGCGTGCCCGATGTGGGGGACATCATTCACGTAGAAAATGGGCGTGGTGATGTAAAAAGATGAGCCGTCGGACATGCTCTCATCCTATTAGGAGCAGCGGATGACGCTGGCCGTGTTACCTTGTGCCACGATCGTCGTGGTGATCGTCGTGGTGCGGGTGGCCGAAGTCCGGCGGCAGCACCTCCTGCGCGGCCGGGCCCGGGTCCGGTTCGGGGCGGCCGATCACGGTGGCTCCGCGCAGCTTCGCCAGCTGGGCCGCGATGCCGCCCACTGCCCCGGCCGCGTCATGCACGCGGATGGTGCGCCTCGGACGCGGGGCGACATCCTGTACCGCATCCCGCGCCCGTGCCTGCGCGTGCGAATTCGACGGAGATTTTCGGTAATCTGGCCCGATTCGGCCCGAATCGGGCCGCGGCGGGCAAAATATCCGTCGAATTGGTTCGGAGCAGGGAACGTCAGGGCAGAGGCAGAGCCTGGAAGTCCGCGCGGGCCGCGGCGGGCTTGCCCGTCTTGCGCTCCAGCGCCGCCTCGTAGAGGGCGCGCTTGCCGAGCCCGGTGGCGGCGGACACGTCGGCGGCGGCATCCTTGAGACGGATGCCCGACTCCACCAACGCGAGCACCTCGACCACCCCGGTCTCCAGATCCAGCACGCGTGCCTCCGCCCCGGCGACCACGATGGCGATCTCGCCCTTGACCCCGCCGGCGGCCCACTCAGCCAGCTCGGTCGCGGTACCGCGCTTCACTTCCTCGTAGAACTTGGTCAGCTCACGGCAGACCACGACGCGGCGCCCGGCCCCGAGCACCGCAGCCAGATCGGTCAGGGAGGCCGCCAGCCGGTTGGGCGATTCGAAAAAAACCATTGTGCGCCGCTCCGCGGCCACCTCGCGGAGGGCCGAAACCCGGTCGCCGTGCTTGCGGGGCAGGAACCCCTCGAAGGTGAACCGGTCCGTCGGCAGCCCGGACACGGCGAGCGCGGCGAGCACGGCCGACGGCCCGGGCAACACCGACACGACGACGCCGGCCGCCACCGCGGCATCCACCAGGTGGAAACCCGGGTCGGATACCGTCGGCATCCCTGCGTCGCTGAGCACCAGGATGTCGGTGTCGCGGGCGAGTTCGACGAGTTCGGCCGCCTTGCCGCGCTCGTTGTGGTCGTGCAGGCTGATCAGCCGCGGGCGGTTCTCGATGCCCAGGGCCTTGAGCAGGTGCACGGTGACCCGAGTGTCCTCGGCGGCGATAATCGTCATCGTGCCGAGCGCCTCGATCAGACGCGTTGACGCGTCGCCCAGGTTTCCGATCGGGGTGGCAGCCAGGAGGATCATGGTCCCAGTCTCGCAGCCACGGATCACTACGATGGTCACGTGTTCGTGACAAGCCGCGTTTTCTTCTGGGCCGGGCCGCTGGCGGTGACCCTGCTCGCGGCGGTGCTGCGACTCTGGAATCTCGGCGTGCCGCACGCGCTGGTGTTCGACGAAACCTTCTATGTGAAAGACGCCTGGACTCTCAACAACCTCGGCTATGAGTCAACCTGGCCCGAGGGGGCGGACGCCCTCTTCGCCGCCGGGCAGACCGATGTCTTCCTGTCCGACCCGTCGTTCGTGGTGCATCCGCCGCTCGGCAAGTGGCTGATCGCACTGGGTATGGCTGTCGTCGGCCCCGAACACAGCTGGGGCTGGCGGATCGCCACCGCCCTGATCGGTGTGCTGGCGGTCGTGCTGCTGATGTTGATCGCGAAGAAGCTGTTCGGGTCGACCGTGCTGGCCGTGATCGCCGGGTTCCTTTTCGCCATCGACGGCAACGCCATCGTGATGTCGCGCGTGGCCCTGCTGGACAACTCCGTGATGTTCTTCGCACTTCTCGGGTTTGGCGCTGTGCTGCTCGACCGGGACCGGCACGCCACCAGGCTGTCTGCCTGCCTGGTCCAGGCGCGTGAGGCCGGGCGGGAGCCGGGCTGGGGGCCGACCCTGTGGCGGCGGCCCTGGCTGCTCGCGGCCGGCCTTGCCTTCGGGCTCGCCTGCAGCGTCAAGTGGTCGGGCATCTACTTCCTCGCCGCCTTCGGCGTCTACCTTGTTTTCGTCGACGCCCTCGCCCGGCGCCGCGCCGGGCTCCCGTTCTGGTTCAGCGCCGCCGTGCTCAAGCAGGCGCCGGCGACCTTCCTGCTGATCGTGCCGGTGGCCGTCGTCACCTACCTGGCCTCCTGGACCGGCTGGTTCGTCACCCGGGGAGGCTACTACCGCGACTGGGCCACTATGCCGGAGGCCGCGTGGACCGGCGCCCTCGCCTGGATTCCCGACTCGGTGCAAAGCTTCTGGCACTACCAGGTGGCGGCTTACACCTATCACGTGGGGCTCTCCACGCCGCATCCGTATCAGGCGAACCCGTTGACCTGGCTGTTCATGAGCCGCCCGACAAGCATGTACTACCGCGGCTCCGCTCTGGGCGAGAACGGATGCGACGTCGCCACCTGCTCCGAGGCGATCACCGGCATTGCGAATCCGATGATCTGGTGGGCGGCCACGGCGGCGGCCTTCTACCTGGTGTATCGCCTGGCGCGCTACCGCGAGTGGCAGGTCGGCCTGATCCTGATGGGGCTGGTCGCCGGCTACCTGCCCTGGCTGATGTACCTGAACCGCACGGTCTTCCAGTTCTACACGATCGCGTTCGAGCCCTACCTGCTCCTCGGCCTCACTTTCGTGATCGGCGTCCTGCTCCCCCGGGCACGCTGGGTCGTGCTGAGCTTCCTGGTGGCGGCCGCGCTCCTCAGCGCGTATTTCTACCCACTCTGGACGGGCATCCAGACCCCGTTTACGTTCTGGCAACTGCACATCTGGCTTCCCAGCTGGCGCTGACTTTCACGTGCTTTTCCGGGAAATTGAAAGCCACTTATATGCCTCTGTGGGCATATACCGACTGGGAAAGCGGTGTGAAAGCACCCGTCTCCAAGGGGTCCGGCCCATAGGATATGGATATCTGTTTTACGAGTGTCTGCTCCATCACCGACTGAGAAGTCCGGATACAAACCAGAGGCCTCATGTCGGAAGCTGTTGTCGCACCCACGGTGCGCATTGTCAAGACCCGCCCGGGTGGCGATTCGAAAAACCCCACCACCGAGTATTCATCGCTGCTGCACACCGTGCGCAACCTTGGACTTCTGAAGCGCGCCACCGGTTTCTACTGGTTCGTCTTCTCCATGCTTGTGCTCGCCACCCTGGGAACCGGGACCGCGTTCGTGCTGCTCGGCGACAGCTGGTACCAGCTCATCGTCGCGGGCGTGCTCGGCATCATCCTCACCCAGTATGCGTTCCTCGCCCACGAGGCGTCGCACCGCCAAGTGTTCGAGGGCGGTCGCGCGAATGACCGTGCCGGGCGCATCCTCGCCAACCTGTTCGTCGGCATCAGCTACGCCTGGTGGATGAACAAGCACAGTCGTCACCACGCCAATCCGAACGTCATCGGCAAGGACCCGGACATCGCCCCCGACTTCATCGTCTTTCGGGAAGAGGACGCAGCGAAGGTCAGCTGGCTCGGCTCGTTCGTCACCCGCAAGCAGGGCTATCTCTTCTTCCCGCTCCTGATGGCCGAGGGGTTCAACCTGCACGTGCAGGGTTTCAAAACCGTCTTCGGCAAGAAGAAGGTCGACAAGCGCTGGCTCGAGATCAGTATGCTGACCACCCGCATCGTGCTCTACGTCGCCGCGATTTTCTACTTCCTCCCCGTCGGCATGGCGTTCGCGTTCATCGGCGTGCAGCTGGCCGTCTTCGGTGTCTACATGGGGGCGTCCTTCGCGCCGAACCACAAGGGCATGCCGCAGCTCCCCCACGAGAGCAAAGTGGACTTCCTCCGCCGCCAGGTGCTCACCTCCCGCAACATCCGCGGCGGCACGTTCATGGACACGTTCATGGGCGGGCTCAACTATCAGGTCGAGCACCACCTGTTCCCGAACATGGCCCGGCCGCACCTGCGCAAGGCCCAGGAGATCACCAAGGAATACTGCAAGACGCACAACATCCTTTACACGGAGACGTCGCTCTTCGAGTCCTACGGCATCGTCATCGCTTACCTGAACAAGGTCGGGCTCGGCGCCCGGGACCCGTTCGACTGCCCGATGGTCGCCCGTTTCCACCACCGGTAGATCGGCTGCAGCACTCCGACGAGCCGTGAGCAAAGCCCCTGTCCCCGTGCGGGAGAGGGGCTTTTCTCACGGGTCGGCGACGGGTACCAGGCCCGCCGCGGGCAAAGATGGCCGTAAACTCGGTGCAATGTGGCTGCCCGGTGTGCTGGTCGCGGCCGCGGCCGCGCTGCTCGCCGGAATCGCCCACGCGGTCTTCCCTGCCCTGCCGCTGCTCACGCTCGCTGTCACCTTCGGAATCGTCGCCGGTAATCTCCCGGTCGCCCACCGTGCGTTGACGGGAGTCCTTTCCCCGGGCCTGAAGCTCGCGGCCACCCGGTTCATGCGCATCGGCATCGTGCTGCTCGGCCTGAAGCTGAGCCTGGTGGACATCCTGGGCCTGGGCTGGGTGACCATCATGACCACCGTCCTGATCGTGCTGCTCACCTTCGTCGGCACCTACTGGCTCGGGCGCACGGTTCGCCTGCCCGGCCGCCAGCCGATCCTGATCGCCACCGGCTTCTCCATCTGCGGGGCGTCCGCGATCGGCGCGATGAGCGGGGTGGTCAAGGCGAAGGATGTCGACACCGCCACCCCGATCGCCCTGGTCACCCTCTGCGGCACGCTGGCCATCGCGGTGCTGCCGGTGCTGTGGCATCCGCTCGGTCTGACCGATCTGCAGTTCGGGCACTGGGTTGGCGCCGGCGTGCACGACGTCGGCCAGGTCGTCGCGACCGCGCAGATCGCCGGGCCCGCCGCGCTGGCCGTGGCCGTCGTCGTGAAGCTCACCCGGGTGCTGCTACTCGCGCCGATCGTCGCCGTCATCGCCGTCGGCGAGCGCCGCCGCGAGACGCACGTCGCCGCGGTGACGGATGCCCCCGTGTCCCGCCCGCCGCTCGTGCCCCTGTTCGTGGCCGGTTTCCTGGCCGCCGTTCTCGTGCGCACATTCGCCCCGCTGCCGGACGCCGTGTTGGCCGGCGCGGACACCGTGCAGACCTACCTGCTCGCGGCCGCGCTCTTCGGGCTCGGCGCCGCCGTGAACCTCGGTTCCATCCTGCGCACCGGAGGCAGGGCCCTCCTCGTGGGTCTGACCTCCTGGACGTTGATCGCCACCCTCGCCCTCGCCGCCGTGCAGCTGCCCTGAGCCGGTGTCAGCGGCTCCGTCCCGAACGAATTCGACGGAGATTTTGCCCGAATCGCACCCAATCAGGCCGAAAACGCACTTTCAGAGCAGAATCTCCGTCGAATTGGTTCGACGCCGAACAGCGAGGTGGCGCTCAGCGGCGGGAGAGCCAGCCCCCGGCCGCGGCGTTCGGCGCACGGTTCAGGGCGAACCGCGGCGGAGCGGCTGCGGTGCCCGTGGTCAGGTCGGCGAGGATTCGCCCGACCGTCGGCGTGAACTTGAAGCCGTGGCCGCTAAAGCCGGCCCCCACGATCACGGGGCCCACCCGGTCGAGCACGAAGTCCTCGTCGGCCGTGGTCGTGTAGGTGCAACTGACCGGGTCGAGCGTGTCGGGGTCGGCGCCGGGCAGCCATTCGCGCACATAGCGCGCCAGGGCAGCCAGCTGAACGGGCTCGGGCTGGAAGCTGCGCGCATCCGGGTCGGTGCCGGGACCCACGCCGTGCCAGCCGGCCTTGATTCCCTGGCCGGGCGTGTACATGCCGTAGACCGGCGAGTACCAGTATCCGTAGCGCGGGTCGGACCAGGCGGGCGCATGGTTGAAGCCGGGCCACTCGGTCTCGGCGTGTGCGGCGGCGGCCGGGGAGGCGTCGCGCAAGGCGAAGTGCGCCGGCTGCTCCTGCGTCACCGTGAGGCGCGGCATCGGGATCACCCCGGCCAGCAGGGCGCTGGTCCACGCGCCGACCGTGACGACGGCCCGACGGGCGATGATCGTGCCGGCCTCGTGGGTCACCCGCACCCGGTCGTCGCCCTGCACCTCCAGGCGCTGCACGCGGATGCCGTGCCGCACGTCGGCCCCGGCGGTCTGCAAGGCGGCCTGCAGGGCGGTCACCGCGGCATCCGCGTTCACCCGGCCGGCGTCGGGGGCGAACAGCACCCGGCCGTCGAAGCGGATGCCCGGCCAGCGTTCGGCTGCGGCCTCCGGGGCGAGGAACTCGGCGCCCAGGCCCACCCGGGCCAGCATTGCCGCCACTCGGTCGAACGACGGATTCGCCCCGTGATTGACGACGCCGACCTGACGCAGGAGTGTGCTCTGCGTCTCGGCTTCCAGCTCGCGCCAGAGCGACAGTGCCTCGGCAAGCATCGCCACGTAGGTAGGTTCGGCGTAGGCGGTGTTGAAATTGCGGGAGGCGCCGTGCGAGGCGCCGTTGAGGTGCCCGGGCGTGAACCGCTCCAGCACGGTGACCGGCCGGCCCCGACGCGCCAGCTGCCAGGCCGTCGCCGACCCCATTGCCCCGCCGCCGATGACGACCGTCTCCACGCGCTCTTCCATGCCCTTATCCTGCCCGACCGGGCGGCAGGCGCGGGCACCGGGGCGGCCGCAAGTCGGCATCCGTTTCGCACTGTTACGCCCTTGTCCCGACCCCGCCGCCGATCATCGCTAACGTAAGGCCATGGCAGATCGCGAATACGGTTTCAAGACCCGGGCAATCCACGCAGGCAACATCCCCGACGCCGTGACCGGCGCGCGGGCCCTGCCGATCTACCAGACCAGCGCGTTCGTCTTCGATGACGCGTTGGATGCCGCCGCCCGCTTCGCCCTGCAGAAGTACGGCAACGTCTACTCCCGCCTCTCGAACCCGACCGTGGCGGCCTTCGAGGAGCGCGTGGCCAGCCTCGAGGGCGGGCTGGGCGCCGTCGCCACCGCCAGCGGCCTGTCCGCGCAGTACATCACCTTCGCCAGCCTCGCCGGCTCGGGCGACCACATCGTCTCCAGTGCCAACCTCTACGGCGGCTCGATCACCCAGCTCGACGTGACGCTGCGCCGGTTCGGGGTCGAGACGACGTTCGTGCGCAGCGCCGACGCGGCCGACTACGCCGCCGCGATCACCGAGAAAACCAAGCTGATCTTCGCCGAGACGGTGGCCAACCCGTCCGGCGAGGTCGCCGACATCGAGGGACTCGCCGCCGTCGCCCACGCGGCCGGGATCCCCCTGGTGATCGACTCGACCATCGCCACGCCCTACCTGACCCGGCCGATCGAGTGGGGCGCCGACATCGTGATCCACTCCGCCACCAAGTTCCTCGGCGGGCACGGCACCACCCTCGGCGGCGTCGTCGTCGAGAGTGGACGCTTCGACTGGCACAGCGACAAGTTCCCGCTGTTCAGCGAACCGGTGCCCAGCTACGGCGGTCTCGAGTGGGCCGGCAACTTCGGCGAGTACGCGTTCCTCACCCGCCTGCGCGCCGAGCAGCTGCGCGACATCGGCCCGGCCCTCTCCCCGCACTCCGCGTTTCTGCTCGCCCAGGGCGTCGAGACGCTGCCGTTCCGCATGCAGGCGCACGTGGACAACGCGCGCGCGGTGGCCGAGTGGCTCGACGCCGATCCCCGGATCGAGTACGTCAACTGGGCCGGGCTGCCGGCCCACCCGCACTACGACCGCGGCCTCAAATACCTGCCGAAGGGCCCCGGATCGGTCTTCAGCTTCGGCGTGAAGGGCGGCCGCGACGCCGGGCGCACCTTCATCGAATCGGTCGACCTGGCCAGCCACCTCGCCAACATCGGCGACGCCAAGACCCTGGTCATCCACCCGGCCTCCACCACCCATGCGCAGCTGAACGAGACCCAGCTCGTCGACGCCGGCGTGTTGCCCGGCCTGGTCCGCATCAGCGTGGGCATCGAAGACGTCGAGGACATCATCTACGACCTCGACCAGGCCCTTGGCCGGATTGCGGGGACCAAATGAGCGAGCACCACGTGAACATCGACGCCACCCCCGACGCCACCCCCGACGCCACCCCCGACAGCGACGCCGCAACGGTCACGGATGCCGCCGCGCACGACACCGTGCACCTCGCCAATGGGCTCAGCTGCTCGGTTCCCACCGGTTCCCCCCTCGCGAAGCTGCTGAAATCCCAGCGCACCTGGGTGGGTCCCGACGCCAAGGCCCGGCTGAAGATCCTGCGGGCGGCGAAGTCCATCGCCATCGTCGGCGCGTCGCCGAATCCGGCCCGCTCCAGTTATTTCGTGGGTACCTACCTGCAGCAGTCGAGCGACTACCGGGTCTACTTCGTCAACCCGAACGCGAAGACCATCCTCGGCGAGACGGCGTACCCGGACCTCGCGTCGCTGCCCGAGGTACCCGATATCGTCGACGTGTTCCGTCGCGCCAGCGACATCCCGGCCGTGATCGACGAGGTGCTCGCAATCGGGGCGCCCACCGTCTGGGTGCAGCTGGGCATTTGGAACCAGGAGGCCGCCGAATACGGCGAATCGAAGGGACTCACCGTGGTGATGGACCGCTGCATCAAGATCGAGCACGCCCGGTTCCACGGCGGGCTGCACCTCCTCGGGTTCGACACCGGCCAGATCACGGCGCGCAAAACCATCCGCTGATCCGTCCCCGGGGCGCAACCCCGGCACGGTTACGATGGTCGGATGACTGCGTATGTGTCGGCACTCGACCTCTTCTCCATCGGCATCGGCCCCTCCAGCTCCCACACGGTGGGCCCGATGCGGGCGGCGCTCACCTTCGCCGACCACCTACGCGATGCCGGTCTGCTCGCCGACGTGGCCCGAATCGGCTGCTCGCTCTACGGCTCGCTCGGCTCGACCGGACTCGGCCACGGCACGCCCGACGCAGTCCTGGCCGGCCTCTCCGGGCTCCGCCCCGAGACCTGCGACCCGGATGACGTGCGCTTCGCCTGGTCCGGCCTGGCCGACGACGCCGTGCTGATGCTCGGCGGCAGCCATGCCATCCCCGTGCGAAAGGATGACGTGGCCTTCGAGGCGCGCACCCGGCTGCCCGGCCACCCCAACGCGCTGACCCTCACGGCCTGGGGGCACGACGCCGTCCCCCTGCTCGAGGAGACCTGGTACTCGATCGGCGGCGGCTTCATCCGGCGCGACGGCGACCCGATCGGCCCAAGCAGGGCCGTGCCACAGCCGCGGCAGTACTCCTCCAGCGCCGAACTCCTCGCCCTCTGCGACCTCTACGCCGTCGCAATCTGCGACATCGCCCGCGCCAACGAGGAGACGATCCACGGGGCCGAGGCGCTCGACGTCGGCCTCGACGCGATTTGGAACGCCATGAGCGACTGCGTGGAGTCAGGGCTCGAGGCCACCGGCACCCTCCCCGGCGGCCTTCAGGTCAAGCGCCGCGCGGCGGCCGTGCGCATGCAGCTAGAGGAATATGACCGGCTGCCGTTGCGTGAACGCGATACCTCGACCGAATGGCTGCATGCATTCGCCCTCGCCGTCAACGAGGAGAACGCCTCCGGCGGCCGCGTGGTCACCGCCCCCACCAACGGCGCGGCCGGCATCATCCCCGCGGTCGGCCACTACTACCTGCGCTTCGTGCCCGGGGCGGATGCCGCGGGAATCCGTCGCTATCTGCTCACCGCCGTCGCCATCGGTTCGCTCGTAAAGGCCAACGCCTCCATCTCCGGGGCGGAGGGCGGCTGCCAGGCCGAGGTCGGCTCCGCTTGCGCCATGGCGTCCGGCGCACTCTGCGCCGTTCTCGGCGGCACGCCGCGGCAGGTGGAGAACGCGGCCGAGATCGCGATGGAGCACCACCTGGGCCTCACCTGCGACCCCGTCGGCGGGCTCGTGCAGGTGCCGTGCATCGAGCGCAACGCCATCGCCGCGTCGACCGCCGTGTCGGCGGCCCGGCTGGCCCTGCACGGCGACGGCACGCACCTCGTCTCCCTCGACGCCGTGATCGAAACCATGCGCCAGACCGGCCTGGACATGTCGACCAAGTACAAGGAGACCAGTGAGGGTGGCCTCGCCGTCAACGTGATCGAGTGCTGACATCGCCACTTGCGCCCTAAACTTGACGCATCCGCTCGGGGGCACGAACGGAACTTTCTTCGAGGGGGACATCCGATGAATTCTGCGCGGCCGACAACCACACGTGTCCGGGCGCGGGTCGCTCTGGCCGCCATGCTGCTGCTCCCGCTCGGCCTCGTCGGGTGCGCCGGCGCCCCGGCTCCGGTGGTCACCGCGACGGTTACCCTCACGCCGACGCCCACTGCGACTCCCACGCCCACCCCCACGCCGACCCCCGAGCCCGATGCCCCGGTTGTGCCGAATCCGACTATCACGCCCAACGCCGAGGCCGTGCCCGTGGAGCCGCTGCCCGAGGGCCCGGCCGTCGACCTTGGCGCCAGTACGGGGGCCACCGGCGCCCCGGTCACCGATGGTACGGGCGCCCCGACCAGCTACTCCGTGTTGGAGGGCGACGACTTCTTCGCCATCGCGCAGCGGTTCGACCTACCGGTGCAGCAGCTGTTGCGCATGAATCCGTCGGTGTCGGGTCTCGGTGAGAATATCTACATCCGGGACGTGATCAACCTCGACTGGACCACCACCGGGTAGCGCGCTCAGGGGTACATTCCCAGCTTCTCGATAAGGCTCCGGTAGCCGGATCGTCAAGGTGGTGACACGCCTCGAACGTCGGGGCGGCACGGCAGTGGGGTTCCCACGATTCTCCGGGCCGAGACCGACGCGGAAGCGGACGCTCCGGATGGCACCGCCATCCACGCGGGAGAGCATTCTCGCGGGACGGTCGGGGCGGCCCTGCAACAACTCCGTTGCGAACGAATTCGACGGAGATTGTGGCCGGATCGCACCCGGTCACGCCGAAAACGCACTTTTACAGCAGGATCTCCGTCGAATTGGTTCGACACCGGGCACGGCCCTCCCTAAGCGATGGACAGCGTCCACGCGGTAGAGTCGGCCCCGTCCTTCCGGGTGCGCCGCAACGGCGGGGCCGGGACGCACGTGCCTTAGTGCGTCAGCAGGTTGATGCGCTCGATCAGGGTGATCGTGCGCAGCGACTCCCGCGGGTCGACCGGGATCGGAGCCCCACGCAGGATCGCGTCGGCCAGACCGGTGTAGAACGCCGCATAGTTGCCGCGCTCGGTCGGCACCCGGGTCAGCGCGCCGTCCCGTCCGAGTACGCCCCAGGCGGACTCCGGGTCGACGCCGAAACCCGGGTCGGTCGGTCGGGCACCCGCCTCGAGGGCGGTCTCCTGGCCGTCGAGGCCCCACTTGGTGTAGCCCGCCTCGGAGCCGAGGACGTGGAAGCGCGGGCCGACCTGGGCGGCGATCCCGTTCATCCACAGGTGCGAGCGCACCCCCGACCCGTGGTGCAGCGCCACGAAGGTGTCGTCGTCGGCGACCCCACCCGGGCGTCGAATGAGGGTCTCCGCGTAGACGTCGTCGACCGGGCCGAACAGTTGCAGGGCCTGGTCGATCAGGTGGGCGCCGAGGTCGAAGAGCACCCCGCCGCCCTGTTGGATGGTCGCGCCGACCTTCCACGATTTGGTCTGCTCCGGCTTCCACCATTCGAACCGGGACTCGAACCGGCGCACATCGCCCAGCGCCCCCGCTGCGATTACGCCGCGCAGGGTGAGGAAGTCGCCGTCCCAGCGCCGGTTCTGGAACACGGTGAGCGGCAGGCCGAGGCTCACGGCCTTCTCGATCAGGCCGCGGCCTTCCCGGGTTGTCACCGCGAAGGGCTTGTCGACGACCACGGCGAGCCCGGCGTCGAGGGCGGCGTGGGCGAGTTCGACGTGCGTGCCCGACGGTGAGCCGATCACGACCAGGTCCAGGTCGTCCGCGGCGGCGAACAGGTCCTCGGCGGTCGACATCAGGCGCACCCCCGGGTGACGCTCACCGGCCTGCTCGCGCCGCACGGGGTCGCGGGTGACGATCAGGTCGAGCGAGAACTCGGGGTTCGCGCCGAGGAGCGGGCTGTGGAACACGCGTCCGGACGTGCCGAACCCGATCAGTCCGGTGCGGATTGGGGCGACGGATGCTGGCGACTGCGTCATGCTCCCACGGTACTCCCGGTGCGGCTTCCTCCCGGCCCGCTACAGCCGGTCGACGCCGGTGACGCGCAGGACGGCGGCGCCCAGCTCGTCGGAGTCGGCCAGGTCGACGGTGGCACTGATGCCCCAGTCGTGGTCCCCCGCCGGGTCGTCGAATATCTGCCGCACGGTCCAGACGGATGCGCCCTCGTCGAAGATGATCAGGTCTGCGCTGCGCGCATTCGCCCCGGTCAGCAGCTCGTCGTGCTCGGCGAAGTAGCCGTCCATGGCATCGACCCAGGCATCCGTGTGGAAACCGTGTTCCCGGTCAAGCTCGCCCAGGGCGTCATAGTTCTCGAGCGCGGCCAGCTGCACCCGGCGGAAGAGCTCGTTGCGCACCAGGATGCGGAACGCGCGCGCATTGGTGGTCAGGCGGCGGGGCGCGGGCGGCAGCACCGACTGCGCAGCATCCGAGTGCACGGCGAGGTCCGGGTGGATGAGTTCCTCCCACTCGTCGAGCAGGCTCGAGTCGACCTGGCGCACCAGCTCGCCCAGCCACTCGATCAGGTCGAGCAGGTCTTCCGTCTTGGCGTCGTCGGGGATGGTTTGTCGGGCGGCCCGGTACGCATCCGAGAGATAGCGGAGAACGACGCCCTCGCTGCGGGCGAGCTTGTAGAAGGCCACGAACTCACCGAAGGACATGGCCCGCTCGTACATGTCCCGCACGACCGTCTTCGGGCTGAGCTCGAAGTCGGCGATCCACGGCTGGGATTCCTTGTAGGTGGTGAAGGTGACGTGCAGCAACTCCTCGAGCGGCTTCGGCCAGGTGATCTCCTCGAGCAGCGCCATCCGCTCGTCGTATTCGATGCCCTCGCGTTTCATGGCGTTCACGGCCTCGCCGCGGGCCGCGAACTGCTGGCCCATCAGCACCGGGCGCGGGTTGTCGAGGGTGGCCTCGACGATGGAGATCATGTCGAGGGCGTAGTGGCCGCTGCCGGGGCCGGCCACATCGGGGTCGGCGTCGAGCAGGTCGAACGCGGCGAGCGCGAACGGCGACAGTGGCTGGTTGAGGGCGAAGTTGGGCTGCAGGTCGACGGTGAGACGGATGTCCCCGGCCGCGCTTTGCTCCACGATCCCTGCCGCGCGCAGGGTCTTGTAGATCCCGAGGGCACGCCGGGCGTGCGCGAGCTGGCGATTCCAGGGTTCGTGGTTGTCGAAGATCAGGTCGTGGACGTGGGTGAACGCGTCACCGCCGCGCCCGATGACATTGATCAGCATCGCCGCGGTCATCTGCATGCTCGAGTGCATCGTTTCCGGCTCGGCCGCCACGAGCCGCTGGAACGAGGGCTCACCCCAGGACACGAAACCCTCGGGCGCCTTCTTGCGGATGATCTTGCGCTTCTTCTTGGGGTCGTCGCCGGCCTTCTCGATGGCCTTGAGGTTGTCGGTTTCGTGGTCGGGCGCCTGGATGACGACGGTGCCGGCCGTGTCGTAGCCGGCCCGGCCCGCGCGGCCCGCGATCTGGTGGAATTCGCGGGCGTTGAGCTGGCGCATCTTGACGCCGTCGTACTTGGTGAGTGCGGTGAAGAGCACGGTGCGGATCGGCACGTTGATGCCCACGCCGAGGGTGTCGGTGCCGCAGATGACGCGGAGCAGGCCGCGCTGGGCGAGCTGCTCCACCAGGCGGCGGTACTTGGGCAGCATGCCGGCGTGGTGCACGCCAATGCCCATCCGGATCAGCCGGGACAGGGTCTTGCCGAAGCTCGTGGTGAAGCGGAACTCGCCGATCAGCTCCGCGATCGCCTCCTTCTGTTCCTTGGTGGCGACCTTGACGCTGCTGAGGGCCTGAGCCCGTTCGAGCGCGGCCGCCTGGGCGAAGTGCACGATGTAGATCGGAGCCTGCCCGGTTTTCAGTAGCTCCTCCACCGTTTCGTGCACGGGCGTGGTCTGGTAGTAGTAGTGCAGCGGAACCGGGCGCTCCACGCCCGTGACGACCGCGGTGGTCCGACGGGTGCGGCGCGAGAGGTCGTTGGCGATGAACGTGACGTCGCCGAGGGTCGCCGACATGAGGATGAACTGCACCCCGGGCAGGAGCAGCAGCGGCACCTGCCAGGCCCAGCCGCGGTCGGGGTCGCCGTAGAAGTGGAACTCGTCCATCACGACCTGGTCCACAGGAGTGTCCTCACCGTTTCTCAGGGCGAGGTTGGCCAGGATCTCCGCCGTGCAGCAGATGATCGGGGCGTCGGAGTTGACCGAGGAATCCCCCGTCATCATGCCCACGTTCTCGGCGCCGAAGATCTCCACCAGCGCGAAGAACTTTTCGCTGACGAGGGCCTTGATCGGCGCCGTGTAGAAGGTGCGCTTGCCGGCCGAGAGCGCGGCGAAGTGCGCACCGACGGCGACCAGGGACTTACCGGTGCCGGTCGGGGTGCTGAGGATCAGGTTCGCCCCGGAGACGATCTCGATCAGGGCCTCTTCCTGCGCGGGATACAGGGACAGACCCTGCTCCCCCGCCCACGTTTCGAAGGCCTCGAACAGCACATCCGGATCGGTGACATGCGGGAGGGCGGTGAGAGTTGCCATGATCCTTCGATCCTGCCCTATTCCACTGGGCATCCGCTCCGCGCCCGGCGGCCGGGTCGGAACCGAGCATTGTCTCTCCTCCGGCTGAGCGTGAACACAGGGACGATATGCCCGATCAACGCGGCCGTCACGGGCCGTTGCGGAGGACTCACAGGCCGCAAATCTAAGCTGGCGACATGGCCAGCCGCGACGTTTCCTCGTCCTCACTTCCGACGCCGCCGACGCCTCCCGCGCCCGGGCCGCCGGCCCGATCGGCCTCGGCACGGCTCGGGCGGCCCGCGACGGCCGGCG
>NZ_SOHB01000041.1:0-68784 GCF_004403055.1 Cryobacterium sp. TMT1-19 | reverse complement strand
ATCGCCCGACGCCCTCATCGCCCTGGCCATGCTCAGCCTCGGCGGCCACAAACCAGTGCTCCCCGGCCGGGATTAACCCACGGAAGCAGCAGGAGAGCCAAAATCTCCGTCGAATTCGTTCACGGCGCAGCGCGGGGCGGGGCGACCGCTGATTGCCCGAACCGCGTAAGCCCTGCGGAATACCCGAGGCCCCTTGTGGCTTAATCAGGAGATACGTCTGGCCACGCCGGGCATCCGTGCCGGTTCCGCACTGTTCCGGGGCGGCAGGTTCACGCGGGCGACGGATGTCCTGAGTTGACCACACGCGCGGGCTCGGCCGGGACCCATCCACCCCGGGGGAGCCAGGGGCGTCAACCGGCTCGGTGGGCTCTTAGGCGGCGTTGGCCGCGAGGGTCTTCTCGATCGCCTGCACGATCTCGTCGGACTCCGGCTCGACCGTCGACGCGAAGCGGTTGACGATCTCACCCTCGGGACTCACCAAGAACTTCTCGAAGTTCCACTTGATCAGACCGGGCAGCAGGCCCGACTTGAACTTGGTCAGCTGAGCGTAGAGCGGGTGCTGGTGCCTGCCGCGCACGTCGACCTTCACGCTCAGCGGGAAGGTGACGCCGTAGTTCTTCTGGCAGAACGACTCGATGTCCGCCTCGGCCCCTGGCTCCTGTCCCATGAACTGGTTGCAGGGAAGG
Organism: Cryobacterium sp. TMT1-19; assembly: GCF_004403055.1. Taxonomy (NCBI): domain Bacteria; kingdom Bacillati; phylum Actinomycetota; class Actinomycetes; order Micrococcales; family Microbacteriaceae; genus Cryobacterium; species Cryobacterium sp. TMT1-19. The sequence continues at coordinate 68,098 of NZ_SOHB01000041.1, read as the reverse complement.
CCGAGCACGACGAGTCCCTCGTGCTGGTACTTCTGGTAGAGCGCTTCGAGACCGGCGTACTGCGGAGTGAACCCACATTTCGAGGCGACGTTCACGACCAGGACGGCCTTGCCGCCGAACTGGCCGAAGGTCGTTTCCGTGCCGTCGATGAGGGTGAGTGGGGTCGAATACAGCTCTGAGGCAGACATGCGGCTGACGCTACCGGTGCTGCCTTCGAGAAGGCTGGGCAGGGGAGCGGTGAAGGGGCTGACCCGGCTGCGATAGAATGAGGCGTCATGAGCATCATCCGTGCCCTCTCGACTGCCGTGTCGATGACTTCACGGACCTGACGCCACCGCCTTCGGACTCAGCCTCGACTCCGACCCGATCGGACATTAGCGTCCGCCCCGGGCGCGGCCGCCCGAATCCAGACTTTGCACGATCTGTTCACCAGAACATCCGTTCACCAGGACCCGACCACGGTCCACTACGCGAGACACGCCCGCGACGCGCGCGTTTTCACACTGAGAAATGAGTTTTTTTGACCAAGCACCCGCTCGACCTGTCCACGCCGCCGCAGCTGCCCAGGCGCGGCCTCCGCGTCACCCCGCTCGGCGGTCTCGGCGAGATCGGCCGCAACATGACGGTCTTCGAACACAAGGGCAAGCTCCTGATCGTGGACTGCGGCGTTCTCTTCCCCGAGGAGACCCAGCCCGGCATCAACGTGATCCTGCCCGACTTCTCGTCGCTGCGCGACCGCCTCCAGGACATCGAGGCCATCGTGCTCACCCACGGCCACGAAGACCACATCGGCGGCGTGCCGTACCTGCTGCGCGAGCGCAAGGACATCCCCGTCATCGGATCACAGCTGACCCTGGCCTTCGTCACAGCGAAGCTCGAAGAGCACCGCATCACGCCGCGCCTGATCGAGGTCAAGGAGGGTCAGCGCCGCAAGGCCGGCCCGTTCGACCTCGAGTTCCTCGCCGTGAACCACTCGATCCCCGACGGACTCGCCGTCGCGATCCGCACTGAGGCCGGCCTCGTGCTCGTCACCGGCGACTTCAAGATGGACCAGTTCCCCCTCGACAACCGCCTCACCGACCTCCCCGGCTTCGCCCGGCTCGGAGAAGAGGGCGTCGACCTGTTTCTGACCGACTCGACCAACGCCGAGGTTCCCGGGTTCACGGTGACCGAGGAAGACATCCGCCCGGCCATCGACGCCGTCTTCCGCACCGCTCCTCGCCGGATCATCGTCTCCAGCTTCGCCAGTCACGTGCACCGCATCCAGCAGGTCATCGACGCCGCCGCCCGCCACAACCGCAAGGTGGCCTTCGTCGGCCGCTCGATGGTGCGCAACATGGGCATCGCCGAGAAACTGGGCTTCCTTCAGGTGCCCAAGGGCCTCCTGGTTGACGTCAAGGCCTTCGACCGGATGAAGGACGACAAGGTCGTCCTCATCTGCACCGGTTCGCAGGGTGAGCCCATGGCCGCGCTGGCCCGCATGGCCAACCGCGAGCACACCATCAAGATCGGCGAGGGCGACACCGTTCTGCTGGCCAGTTCGCTGATCCCCGGAAACGAGAACTCGATCTACCGGGTCATCAACGGCCTCACCCGCTGGGGTGCCAACGTCGTGCACAAGGGCAATGCCAAGGTGCACGTCTCCGGCCATGCGTCGGCCGGCGAACTCGTCTATGTCTACAACATCGTCAAACCCAAGAACGTCATCCCGTACCACGGCGAATGGCGCCACCTCAAGTCCAATGCCGATTTGGCCATCCGCACGGGCGTGCCCGAGGACCAGGTCCTCGTCGTCGAAGACGGCGTGGTCGTCGACCTCGTCGACGGTGTCGCGAAAGTCACCGGCCGCGTGGCTGCCGAGCTCGTCTTCGTGCACGGTATGACGGTCGGCGGCGGCGGCTCCGAGGAGGCTCTCGCCGACCGCGTGCAGCTCTCCAACGACGGCGCCGTCACGATCCTCGGCATCCTCGACACCCGAACCGGGCTTCTCACCGAGCCGGTCGAGTTCATCGCCCGCGGCTTCGTGCAGGACAACGAGTGGATCCAGGGCGCGACCAAGTCCATCGATGACGCCCTGCGCGCCGCGAACAAGGTCAAGATCGTCAACGGCGCAGAGCTCGAAGACATCTTCACGCAGAGTCTGACCCGCTGGATGCAGCGCAAGTACCGCCGCATCCCGGTCATCACCTCGGTCGTCGTCGACGCCTGATTGTAGCCGCCGGGCCACCGGGCCGTTCGGCCCGGTGGCCCTCCCGCTTCCTTCGCAACCAGAAACGACTCGGCGCTCATGACCCCTGAATTGTCCGGTAGAAAAAACGCCCGTCGGTCCCGACGGCGTTCGCGTGTGCTGATCGCGCTCAGTGTCGTCGTGGCCCTGCTGGCGACGACGGCGATCGTGGTCGTGGTCAATCTGCCCGACGACCTGTCAATCGGCCGGTTGTCGCAGAAGAGCAACATCTACGCCACCGCGAGTGACGGTTCGCCCTATCTGCTCGCCTCCTTCTATGACCAGAACCGGGTCGAAGTGAGTTCGGATGCGATCAGCCAGTACGTGAAGGATGCGGCGACCTCCGGCGAGGACCCGGGATTCTACGAGCACGGCGGCGTGAACATCTGGGGCAGCCTCACCGGCGCCGTCACCACGCTGTTCACCGGCGACGTCCGCGGCGGATCCTCGATCACCCAGCAGTACGTGAAAAATGTGCTCGTGCAGCAGTGCGAGGCCCTTTCCGACGACGCCGAGCGCATGACCTGCTACGACGCGGCCACGGAGACCAGCCCGTGGCGCAAACTCAAGGAAATGAGCCTCGCCGTCGGTCTGGAGAAGAAGTCCTCCAAGGACGACATCCTGCGGCAGTACCTCAACATCACCGGCTTCGGTGGATCCGTCTACGGCATCGAGGCGGCCGCCAACTACTACTTCAACACGACCGCGGCCGCGCTGACGCTGCCGCAGGCCGCGAGCCTCGTCGCGATCGTGAACAACCCGGTCAAGTTCCAGCTCGACGAACCCGACAGCACGACCAACGGCGCCGCCAACGGGTACGCGGCCAACAAAGAACGCCGTGACTACATCCTCGACGAGATGCAGGAGAACGAGAAGATCAGCACGGCCGACCACGACGCCGCGATCAGCGCTCCGATCGAACCGATCATCACCGAACCGAGCACGGGGTGCCGCACCGCGGGCGGAAGCGCCTACTTCTGCGACCTGGTACTCCAGACCCTCCGGAACGATCCGGCCTTCGGGGCGGATGCCGATGCCCGCCTGGCCAACTTCCGGCTCGGCGGCTACAACGTGTACACGACCCTCGACCCCGACCTGCAGAGCGCGGCAGAGAGCACCATGGCCGAGAACGTGCCCAAGACCTTCGAGGACTGGGATGTCGGCGGCGTGATCACGAGCGTGGGCGTCGGTACAGGGCGGGTGCTGGCCATGACCCAGAACAAGGACTATAGCCAGGACCCGGCCGACACCGGAGCGAACTTCACCGGCATCAACTACAACACCGATCTCGACCAGGGCGGCTCCAACGGATTCCAGACCGGGTCGACCTACAAGGTTTTCACCCTCGCCGAATGGCTCACTCAGGGTAATTCGCTCGCCGACTCGGTCAGCGCCTGGGAACGCGACGAGTGGGGAACCTTCGAGGACAGTTGCAACGGTCCCCAGGACTACGGCGAGAGCTTCGCGCCCGGCAACGACTCCTCTTCGGATGACGATTCCTCCTATTCCGCCCTGGAATCGACCATCGACTCGATCAATACCGGCTTCATCGGAATGGCCAAGGAACTCGACCTCTGCGGCATCCGCAAGACGGCCGAAGCCTTCGGCGTGCACCGCGCCGATGGTGGCGCGCTGAAACAGGGCGCGTCCGCGGTGCTGGGCACCAACGAGATCGCGCCGCTGACGATGGCCGCCGCCTACGCGGGGATCGCCAACAATGGCGTCACCTGCACGCCGATCGTGATCGACCGGATCACCGGCCCCGACGGAGCCGAACTTCCCGCCCCGCAGTCGAATTGCACGCAGTCCGTCACCCCCGAGGTCGCCGCGGCCATGAGCTACGCGATGGAGCGCGTGATGACCAGAGGCTCGGGTAGCCCGTCGTACTACGACACCGACCCGCAGGTGCCGATGATCGGCAAGACCGGCACCACCGATGAGAACAGGGACACCTGGATGGCCGGTGCGAGCACGAAGGTCGCCACCATCGTGGGCGTCATGAACGTGTCCGGGGCCGGCGAAGACCAGCGGGAGACATATTTCGAGAGCGGGCAGGCGGCCACGGCCCGGCACCGGATGTGGCCCGAGATGATGGGCGTCGCCAACGAAAAGTACGGCGGAGACGAGTTCACGGAGCCGCCGCGCGACCTGACCCGCTGACCCCATGCCCGACGGCATCCGCCTGACCGCTGCCCTCGTGCTGGCCGCTGCCCTCGTGCTGGCCGCTGCCCTCGTGCTGGCCGCTGCCCTCGCGGCGTCAAACCAATTCGACGGAGATTCTGGCCTGAATCCGATTTTCCGGCCGGTTTGGGCCGGTTTTCGGCAGAATCTCCGTCGAATTCGTTCGGGCTGCTGGCCTGCGAATCAGGACCGACTCGCCTAGTACGCGGCGGGAACCTCGTTGCTGCCCGTGGCGAGGTCTTCCAGCATCAGCTCGGGGTGGTCGCGCACGGTGTTGCGCAGCCGCCACGGAGTGCTGAACAGGGCGAGCAGCGTGCCGTCGGAGCGCATCAGCACCTCGACCTGGCGGTCGTGGCCGAGGATCTCGGCGCTCGCGCGGTCGGTGCGCCGGGCCAGCTGGTAGGGCAGAGCCTCGGTGCGAATGGCGGCGCCGAAGTCGTGCGTCATCCGTTCCTCCACCACCTCGAACTGCATCGGCCCGACCGCGCCGAGCACCGGCGCCTGGTCGCCGCGCAGCTCCGACCGCAGTACCTGAATGACACCCTCGTGGTCAAGCTGGTCTATGCCGCGACGGAACTGCTTGTGCTTGCTGGAGTCCGCTGACCGCACCACCCGGAAGTGCTCGGGCGCGAACATCGGCAGCGGCGGGTATTCCACCGGTTCGATCTCGAAGATCGAGTCACCCACCCGCAGGGCGGAGGCATTGACCAGGCCGACGATGTCGCCGGGCCAGGCCTCGTCGGCCACCTCCCGCTCGCGCCCGAACAGGTGCTGCGCGTACTTGGTGGCGAACGGCCGCCCGCTGGCCGCGTGGGTCACGATCATCCCGCGCCGGAACTGACCCGAACAGACCCGCACGAACGCGACGTGGTCGCGGTGCGAGGCGTTCATACCGGACTGCACCTTGAACACGAAACCGGAGAAGGCGCTGTCCACGGGGCGGTGGCCACCGGATGCGTCCTCCCGGGCTTCCGCGGCCGGCGCGAAGTCCACGAGGGTGTCCAGAATGTGCTGCACGCCGAAGTTGAGCACGGCCGCGGCGAACAGCACCGGGGTGGTCTCGTTCGCGAGGAAGCGGGCCTCATCGTGGTCCTGGCTCTCCTCGGCGAGCAGCTCGGACTCCTCGGTGGCGGTGACCCAGGCTGCGCCCTCCTCGGCGGCCGCGACGGCCACACTCAAGCGCTCGGGTTCGGCGGCTTTCGTTCCGCCGGCGGTGCGGTGAAAGCGGATGAATTCGTGCGAGGACCGGTCGATCACGCCGCGGAAGTCACCGGCGATCCCGACGGGCCAGGTCAGGGGAGTGGGCAGGAGTCCCGTGCGCTCCCGGATCTCGTCCATCAAGTCCAGCGCCTCGGCACCGGGACGGTCCCACTTGTTGATGACCGTGATCACCGGTAGGCCGCGCTGCTTGCACACCTCGAAGAGCTTCATGGTCTGCACCTCGAGACCCTTGCTGGCGTCGACGAGCATGACTGCGGCGTCGACGGCGGAGAGCACGCGGAAGGTGTCCTCGGAGAAGTCGGCGTGCCCGGGGGTGTCCACCAGATTGATCACGGCGTCGCGGTACTCGAACTGGATCGCCGCGCTGGTCACGGAGATGCCGCGGGCCTGCTCCATCGCCATCCAGTCGGAGACGGTGCCGCGCCGGCCGGCCTTGCCGTGCGTGGCGCCGGCCGTGGTGATGGCCCGCGCGTGCAGCAGCAGGGCCTCGGTGAGCGTCGACTTCCCCGCGTCGGGGTGCGAAATCACGGCGAACGTGCGTCGCCTGCGCGCTTCTTTCAGTACCTCGGGCGTGGACACGCCGGCGAGCTGCGTCATGGATCCTTCTTTCGCGGATGATTCGGGCAGGCGGGGGGCGTTGCCTGGGCGGCCGCTACTCAGGAATCGGTTCCCCAATTCTAACTTCACACTCTGGGAACTGGTTCTCCGCTTCCGGCGGCGGGGTTCAGGCCCGATGCGCGCACGGTTTGGTAACGGTCCAGGCGTGTCCTGTGCAACGTTCGGCCCCGGGGATAACCTCGGCTCAACCGAAGGGAGACAACGGATGCCGCGTCCGAGCATGCATGGTTCCCGCCGTACGACCACCAGCATGCCCGCTCATCCGACCGGACAGGGCCCGGCTCCGATCTCGACGTCCATCCCGACCGCCCCGCAGGCGGTTTTTCCGCCCCCGCCCCCGCTCGCGATCCCGGATCTGTACGTCCCGCAGGCCGCCCCCGCGACCGGGGCGTCCCCCCTGGCGCTCCGCCGCACGATTGCCGACACCGACCTCACCGTGCACCCGCTGGCACTCGGCACGAGCGTGTTCGGGTGGACGGCAGACGGCGCCACGAGCCACCGCATCCTCGACCGCCACCGCGACCTGGCCGGCAACTTCCTCGACACGGCCGACAGCTACACCTCCGGCCGCAGCGAGGTGATCATCGGGTCCTGGCTGCGCTCGCGCCGAACGCGCGACAGCACCGTCATCGCCACCAAGATCGGCAAGAACCTCGACAACCCCGGGCTCTCCTCCCGCAGCATCATCGGCGCCGTGCACGCCTCCCTCGACCGGCTGGGGACGGATTACATCGACCTGCTGCACTTCCACTTCGACGACCCGACCGTGCCGCTGGAAGAGAGCCTCGGCGCCGTCGATGTGCTCATGCGCCGCGGCCAGGTGCGCTACCTCGCCGCCTCCAACTTCTCCGCCGAACGCCTGATGGAGGCCCGGGTGCTCGCGGCGAACGGCCTGCCCCGCTTCGTTGCCCTGCAAACGCAGTACAGCCTCCTGCACCGCACCGCATTCGAATCCTCCCTCGCCCTCGTCACCCGCGCCCAGGGAATGGCGGTGCTCCCCTATTTCGCGCTCGCCCACGGATTTCTGGCCGGCCGGTACCGGTCGAAGGCCGATCTGGAGAAGACCACTCGCAGCTCCCGCGGCGCCCAATACCGCAACCGCAGCGGATTCCGCGTGCTCGCGGTGCTGGACCGCATCGCCGAGGAGCACGAGGCGCCGCCGGCGGCGATCGCGATCGCGTGGCTGCTCGCACGGGGGCCGGTCGTGGCGCCGGTGGCCAGTGCCAGCCAGCCCGAACAGGTCGACGCCCTCGTGACGGCGGCCGACATCCGTCTGACCCGCAGCGACATGGTGGACCTCGACCGGATCTCGGCCTGACGCACCGGTGCCGGCCGAACACCGGTGCCGGCCGAATACCGGTGCCGGCCGAATACCGGTGCCGGCACCCGGGCCGCACCGGCGCCGTGACATAAGGTGGACTAGTCATGAACGGTGCCGTCGAATTCTCTCTGGATCTGCCCGAACTCTCGTTCCGCGCGGCAGGTGATTCCCTGGTGCGCCGCAGCGTGCTGCCGAGCGGTGTGCGCATCGTGTCGGAACACGTTCCCGGCAGCCGCAGCCTGACCATCGGCTACTGGGTCGCGGTCGGCTCCCGCGACGAGGAGCCCGGCCACTTCGGGTCCACCCACTTTCTGGAACACCTTCTGTTCAAGGGCACCGCCAAGCGCACCGCCCTCGATATCGCGATCGCCTTCGACTCGGTCGGCGGTGAGCACAACGCGATGACGGCCAAGGAATACACCTGCTACTACGCCAAGGTGCAAGACCGAGACCTGCCGATGGCGGTCGAGGTGCTCACCGACATGCTCACGTCGTCGCTGCTCGACCCGGTTGAGTTCGAGAACGAGCGGGGCGTCATCCTCGAAGAGCTGGCCATGGCCGACGACGACCCGGCCGACGTCGCCAATGAGCGCTTCTTCGAGGCGGTCATGGGAGATCACGCGCTCGGGCGCCCGATCGGCGGCAGTCCCGACACGATCCGTGCGGCCACCCATGCCGCCGTTCTAGAGCACTACCGGGCGAACTACCGCCCACAAGACTTGGTCGTCACCGTGGCCGGCGCGGTCGACCACGACGTGCTGGTCGCAGCAGTCACCCGGTCCCTCGCCCTCGCCGGCTGGGACCTCAGTGTTTTCGCACCCCCGGTCGGCCGCCGGTCCGGTGCCCCCGCCGCCCTCAGCCAGGGTGATCCGGTCACCATCGTGCGCCGCCCGCTCGAACAGGCGAACATCCTGATGGGCTTCCCCGGCCTCCTGGCCACCGACGAGCGGCGCGTGACCATGAGCGTGCTCACCTCGATCTTCGGCGGGGGCATGTCCTCGCGCCTGTTCCAGGAGATCCGCGAGAAGCGCGGTCTGGCCTACTCGGTCTACTCCTTCGCGCCCGGCTACTCGGATGCGGGACTGTTCGGCATGTACGCGGGCTGCACCCCGGCGAAGTCCGGCCAGGTGGCCGAGCTGATGCTGGGCGAGCTGCACCGACTCGCCGACAACGGCGTCACGGCCGACGAGATGAAGCGGGCCGCGGGTCAGTTGTCCGGCGCATCCGCTCTCGCCCTTGAAGACTCCGATACCCGGATGTCCCGGTTGGGCCGCGCCGAGATCACCCTCGGCGAGTTCATCGACCTCGACGAGGCCCTCCGCCGGCTCGCGCGCGTCACGGCCGACGACGTTCAGAACCTCGCCGCCGAACTGGCCGCCGGCTCGCTCTCCATCTCCGCGGTCGGCGCGCTCGACGACGACGTCTTCGCCGCGATCCTGCCGACCTTCGTGCCCTCCTGAGCAGAACTGTCGAGCCCAGAAACTCGGTGCCCAGAAACTCGGTGCCCAGAAACTCGGAGCCCAAAAACTCAGTGCCCAGATACTCAGTGCCCAGATACTGAATGCCCAAAACCACCGAGACCCAAAGCCGGGGCCACACGCTGATGTGCGGCTCCTGACTGAGAGAGATCCCCTTGCACCATTACATTTACCTCGTTCGTCACGGTGAACAGCAGGATGCCGAGCACGGCATGCCCGACGGGCCTCTGTCCGCGCGCGGCACCCGGCAGTCTCAGCTGATCGCCGAGCGTCTCGGCGGCGTGCCGTTCACGGACGCCTGGCACTCCCCGCTGCAGCGCGCCGCCGACACGGCGAAAATCATCGCGCAGCGACTGCCGGCCCTGACCTCGGTGCCCAGCCCGCTGCTCTTCGACTGCATCCCCTCCGGCAGGGCGCCGGAGACGCCGTCGGCCTATGCGCCGTTCTTCGGTGGGGTCACTGAGGCCGACATCGAGGCCGGCAGCGCGCAGATGGGCGACGCAGTGGCCGAGTTCCTCCAGCCGCGCCGCGGCGAACGCCACGACCTGCTGATCACCCACAACTTCGTCATCGCCTGGTTCGTGCGGGAGGTACTGGGCGCCCCGGACTGGCGGTGGATCAGCATCAACCAGGCGAACTGCGGCCTCACCGTGCTGCACCAAAAACCGGGCCGCCCCTGGACGCTGCTGACCCACAACGACACCGGGCACCTCCCCGTGGAGCTGCGCACCGGTCTGCCGGACCCGCTCCTGTTCTAAATGGATAGGCGGGTTCCGGGCGGTCGGCTCTCGGCTGGCCCGGCTCCGTCCGTTTTCCGGGTGAGGCTCTTGCGATACCAGGTCGTGGCATTCGGGTTGTCGTTATACGGCGCGCAGGACTCGTAGCCCGACCGCGCGTAGAGCGCTCCGGCCGCGGTCAGGCTCGCGTTGGTGTCGAGCACGACGTCGTCGGCGCCGAACTCCCGAGCGCGTCGTTCGAGCTCGGTCAGCAGCGACTGCCCCCAGCCGCGCCCGCGCACCTGCGACTGCAGCCAGAGATGCTTGATCTCGAACCGCACATTTCCGGCCGGGGAATCCTCGAGACGACGGATGCCGCCACACCCCACAAACGCACGTTCGGCCGGTCCCATTTCCTCGCTGACCAACAGGAACACCCCGGACGGCGGCAGGAACTGGATCGGATCGGGGAACGTGGTGCGGTACCGGCCCTGCGCGGCCGGGAAGCCCGACTCCCGATCGCTGAAGTACTGGGTGAGCAGCACGATGGAGCCGGCATCCGTCACCGACACAGCGGTGAAGGCAAGGGCGGGAGAGTCAGGCATGGCCCAAGGCTAACTCGATGCCCCGCGATTGATAGATTGGACCCATGAAAACACGGGTGGCCATCGTCGGCGTATCGGGAACGATGGGCCGCTTGGTCTCGGGTCTCGTCGAGCAGTCCGAGGAGTACGATCTCGTCGCCGGCCTGAACTCGAAGAGCGACCTGTCCGAGATGATCGGCGCGGAGATCGTGATCGACCTGACCCTGCCCGGGGTCAGTCAAAGCGTGGTCGACTTCGCGGTGGACCACGGCCTGCGCGTGCTCGTGGGCACCTCCGGCTGGTCGCAGTACCGCATCGACGCCCTCTCCGCCCGCCTCGCCGGGCAGAATGAGATCGGCGTCGTCATCATCCCCAACTTCTCGATGGCGTCGGTCATCGCGACCGGCCTGTCGGTGCTCGTCGCCCGCTTCTTCGACTCGATCGAGATCGTCGAGGCCCACCGGGCCGGCAAGGTGGACTCTCCGTCGGGCACGGCCGTGCGCACCGCCGAACTGATCGGGCGGGCCAGGGCCGAAATCGGGCCGGTGTCGGCGCCGCACACCGACCAGCGCGCCCGTGGCCAGCAGGTGTCGAGCATCCCCGTGCACAGCCTGCGCCTCGACGGCATGCTCGCCCGCCAGGACGTGTTCTTCGGCGGTGCGGGGGAGACCCTCACGATCAGCCACAACACTCTGTCGGCCGCATCCTACGAACGTGGCATCCTGCTGGCCCTGGCGGCCACCCGCACGGCCGTCGGCGTCACCGTCGGGCTCGACCAGATCATCGATCTCGGACTGGGTGCGCCGACGACGGCCACAACTGCCCACCCGGGTGAGGCCGCCGTATGAAGGGCCGGCTTGCCGCCGGCCTGATGGCCCTGCTGCTGGTCTTCTACCTGGTCCTCGTCGGCTGGCGAGCGGTGTTGTTCCTGCAGAGCGGCGAAATCATCGGCATCGTGATCGGGGTGGCGCTTCTCGTGCTCCCGTTGGTCGGAGTCTGGGCGCTGGTCGCCGAACTCCGGTTCGGGCGCAACTCCGAGCGGCTCGTGCGCCGGCTGGAGGCCGAGGGCGGGCTCCCCGTCGAAGAACTGCCGATCAGGCCGAGCGGACGCCCCATGCGGGACGAGGCTGACGCCGAATTCCCGATCTTCCGGGCGGCCGTCGATGCCGCCCCCGACGACTGGCGCGCCTGGTTCAGGCTTGGCCTGGCCTACAACTCCTCGGGGGACCGCCGTCGCGCCCGCGGCGCCATCCGTACCGCGATCTCCCTCGAGCGCGCCTAGCCTCCACCGGTGCGTGAGCCCGCCGAAATGCGGTGACCCGGCCCTCGAACCAGCTCACCGGCATCCATCACCGCGCGCTAAATGTGGAGTTTTTCGCGACACGCCGCCGAAGCAACCGAAAAATGCGGCGTGTCCCGATTTTCTCCGAGTTTACGTCGCGACGGATGCCTTCGGCCCGCTGCGACCGCGCCCGAATCCCCGACCGCGCCCGAACCCCGGGCGGGGTGGCGCCTCGGCCGTCCAAGGCCGCGAACCGTCAGATCTACGGGCGGCTGAGCATCCAGGCCACGGCCTCGGCCGCGGTTTTGTGGGTGAAGACGAAACCGTCTGTGTGCAGCCTCTCCGGCACGATCTGCTGGTCGGCGAGCAGCAGTGCGCGAGCGGCATCCTGCAGTGCGAGCGTCAGCACGAATTCCGGCACCGGCACCAGGAACGGGCGGTGCAGCCCGGCTGAAACGGCCCGGATGACGTCGTTCGCGGTGGCCGGTGTCGGGCCGACCAGGTTGACCGGACCCGACAGCGTCGAGGTGAGCAGGTGCACGACGGCCGCGGCCTCGTCGTGCAGGCTGATCCACGGCCAGTGCTGGGTGCCGCGGCCGAGCGGGCCGCCCAGGCCAAGCTTGATGATCGGCAGAAGCGGCTTCAGGGCGCCGCCGCGGGCGATGACCAGCCCGGTGCGGAGGGTGACGACACGGGTCGACTCCGGCGCACGTGCGGCCTCGGCCTCCCAGTCTCTGGTAACTTTCGCCAGAAAATCGTTGCCGGCCGGGGAGTTCTCGGTGAGCACCTCGCTCGGACGGTCGCCGTAGATGCCCACGGCCGACGCATTGAGCAGCACGGCTGGCGGTGTCGCCTGCCGGCCCATGGCATCCGTCAGCGTGCGTGTGGCCTGCACCCTCGAGTCACGGATCTCCCGGCGATAGGCCTTCGTCCACGGCAGACGGGCGATGGATGCCCCCGACAGGTTGATCACGGCGTCGGCGCCGTCGAGGGCGCCCTGGTCCATGCTCAGCGCGGCCGGGTCCCAGCGGAATTCATCGGCCCCGCGCGGATCGCGGCGCACCAGGCGGGCCACGGTGTGGCCGGCCGCGCGCAGCTGTGCGCTCAGCTCGGTGCCGATCAGTCCGGACGCACCGGAGACGAGAACTCGCATTGTGTGCGGGCCGCGCCTACGCCAGCTCGGCTTCGATGGTGATCGGGATGCCCGCGAGCGCCTTCGAAATCGGGCAGTTGGCCTTGGCGTCCTCGGCGTAGACCGCGAACTCCTCTTCGGTCAGGCCGGGGATCTTGGCGCTGACCAGGAGGTGGCTACCCACCACGCCGACGCCGGCTTCGAAGGTCACAGCCGCGGTGGTCTGGATGCTGTCGGGAGTGTGTCCGCCGGCGCTGAGGCCGTTGGCCAGGGCCATCGAGAAGCAGGCCGCATGGGCGGCTCCGAGGAGCTCTTCCGGGTTGGTGGTGTTCGGGGTGCCGACGGACCGGGCCTGCCAGGTGACCGGGAACTCGGCAGTCTTGGAGGAGTCGAGGGTGACGATACCGCTGCCGGACTTCAGATCGCCGGTCCAGACAGTTGTTGCTTCGCTGGTGAGTGCCATGGTGTTGCCTCCTGAGGTGAAGCTTCAGCCTAACTGTCGCCTCGGCTCACATGGGGTTCACTCTCAGCCAATGATCAGGGATGGAGCCGCGGCGGCCGTCAGCTCCCGGCCACCGGCGTCGGCCCGCGTCCGAGGATGCCGGCACGCATCAGGAGCAGGTACAGCTGGCAGCCGAGGCAGTAATCGAACACGGCGTTCAGGAACGCCGCGACGAACGCGACGGCGGCAGCGACGCCCACAGCGGGCGTCAGCCCGGCCAGACCGAGCACCACGCCGGTCACGGTGACCAGCAGCCCTACCCCCTGCGCAAACGTCGGCGGGGCCGCTTTCTCCAGTGCGGTGGGCGGGCCGAGCCGCGGCCGCATGACGGTCTTGAACAGCACGCCGTAAGGGTGCCGCCCGGCGCCGGCGAACGCACCCCAGGCAAAGAGGGCCGCGAGGATCGTGAGGAGGACGAAGGCGGCGACGGATGCCCCGGTCAGCGACAGGAACACCACCACCAGGAGCAGAACGGCCGTGATCGCGGCGCCGAAGCGTGGTCCGCGCGGGTCGAGGTCCGGGCGATCCGGGCGGGCCCGGCGCGCGGAGGGCTGCGGCCGGGGTTCAGCGGGCGAACTGGGCATGGCTGCTCCCGGTGAGGTCGTCGAGTTGCCGGAGGACGCCGGCCCGGTTCGGAACGCCGCCGATCCGGGCGCGCACCTGACCGGTTCCGTCGAGGATGAGTGTGGTCGGGGTCTGCAGGATCCCGAACCGGTTCGCGAGGTCGCGGCGGTGGGTCAGGTCGACGTCCAGGTGCGCGACGCCGGGACGGGACCGGGCCAGGCCGGCGAGGAGCACCTGGGTGCCGGGGCAGCGGGCGCAGTGACTGGTGGAGAACTGCACGAGCGTGGCGTTCGCGCCGAACGGAACCCGGCTGCTGACATCCGCCGGCGTGAGCGCGTCCGGCACACCGAGCGCCTCCGGAGCCGCCGGGGTGACCACGATGGGGCGCCCCTGGCGGGACCGCCAGAAGAGGCCCAGCACGGTGGTGCCCGAGACGAGAACCAGCACGAGAATCAGGGCGGAGATCGGACTCATGCTGCGACGTTACAAGGATCTCGGGTCGGGCGGGTCCGTGTGACGACAGGTTACGCGTGCAGCAGGTATCGTTTAGCCGTGTCTGAAATTGAGTTCCGCTCCGATGTAACCGTCGAACTGGTGCGCGCAAGCGCCCACGACTCCGATGTGCTGTTCGCCGCACGGGTGTCGACTCAGGGGGAGCAGACCCTGACCAAGGCCCTGCTCGAGGAATCGGACGGCGACGCCGCGAGCACGGGTGACGCCGGGCTGATCAACTACCTCATGCGCGACCGCCACGGCTCGCCGTTCGAGCACAACTCGATGACCTTTTACGTGCAGGCGCCGATCTTCGTATTCCGCGAGTTCATGCGGCACCGCATCGCCTCCTATAACGAGGAATCGGGCCGCTACCGCGAGCTGAACCCGGTCTTCTACGTTCCGGCCCCGACCCGCAACCTCGTGCAGGTCGGCAAGCCCGGCGCCTACGACTTCCTGCCCGGCACGGCCGAGCAGGCCGCGCTGGTCGACCAGCTGACCCGCGAGGCCTCCGCGCACGCCTACGCGTCGTATCAACGGATGCTCGAAGCCGGCGTGGCCCGCGAGGTTGCCCGCATCGTGTTGCCGCTCAACATCTTCTCCTCGATGTACGTGACCATGAACGCCCGGTCGCTGATGAACTTTCTCAGTCTGCGTACCAAGCGCGAGGGAACCCACTTCCCGTCGTTCCCGCAGCGCGAGATCGAGATGTGCGCCGAGAAGATGGAAGACCAGTTCGCGACCTTGATGCCCCTCACCTACGCCGCCTTCAACAAGAACGGTCGCGTCGCCCCGTAACGTGACGCCGCGGCGGTGCGCGGCCGCACACTGACCGGTAGCCTGTCCCTCGTGTCTATGTCTCAGAATCCCTTCGGCCAGGTCCTCGTTGCCTTGGTGACTCCCTTCACCGCCGACGGCGAAGTCGACTGGGCGGGCGTTGCCCAGCACATCGACGACGTCATCAACGCCGGAGCGGACGGCATCGTCGTCACCGGCACCACCGGTGAGACGTCTACCCTCACCGACGCGGAGAAGATCCGCCTGGTCGAGGTCGGCAAGGATATCTCGGGCGGACGCGCGAAGATCATCACCGGCGGCGGGTCCAACGAGACCGCCCATGCCATGCAGCTTGCCAAGCAGAGCGAGAAGGCGGGCGCCGACGGCAACATGATCGTCACCCCGTACTACAACAAGCCCACCCAGGCCGGCGTGCTCACCCACTTCCGCATGATCGCGGATGCCACGGATCTGCCCGTGATCCTCTACGACATCCCCGGACGCACCGGTATCCCGATCGAATACAAGACGATCCTGCGGGCCGCGAAGCACCCGAACATCCTCGCCGTCAAAGACGCCAAGGGTGACCTGGCCCAGGTCAGCCGCGTGCTCAACCAGACCGACCTGATGTACTTCTCCGGCGACGACCCCAACGTTCTGCCGCACCTCTCGATCGGGGCGACCGGCCTGATCGGGGTCACGGCGAACATCGCCGCCACCCCGTATCGCCAGATGGTCGACGCCGTGAATGCGGGCGACCTGAAGGCGGCCACCGCCGCGCATCAGCAGCTCGAACCGCTGGTGCGGGCCTGCATGACGCACGTTCCGGGTACGGTCGCGGTCAAGTACATCCTGCACGGCCTCGGTCGAATCAACAGCCCGCGCGTGCGCCTGCCCCTCGTCGGCCCGGAGGAGTGGGAAGCCGCCCAGATCGAAGACGAAATAGACCTGGTCAAGAACATCCCCGGGGTCAACTTCTCCAACTTCCGCCCGGACCGCAATGCCGCGGCCGGCGGCGCCCTGCCGAAGGTCGCCGGAACGACACGCTAACCGCTCCACCGAACCCCGAGGAGGGCCTGTGCCCATCGATGTGTACGACCCGGCCCCGCTCACGGCGGGAACCCTCCGCATCACGCCGATCGGTGGCCTCGGCGAAATCGGCCGCAACATGACCACGTTCGAGATCGACGGCAAGCTGCTGATCGTCGACTGCGGGGTGCTGTTTCCCGAGGAGCACCAGCCGGGCGTGGACCTGATCCTCCCCGACTTCAGCCCCATCCGGGACCGCCTCGACGACATCCTCGCGGTCGTGCTCACGCACGGCCACGAGGACCACATCGGCGCCGTCCCCTACCTTCTGAAGCTGCGTGCGGACATCCCGCTGATCGGTTCGGGCCTGACCCTCGCCTTCATCGAGGCAAAGCTCAAGGAACACAAGATCACGCCGTACACGCTGCAGGTCAAAGAGGGCCAGACGGAACGGCTCGGCCCGTTCAACCTCGAGTTCGTCGCCGTCAACCACTCCATCCCCGACGCCCTGGCTGTGGCCATCAAGACCGCCGGCGGCACCGTGCTGCACACCGGCGACTTCAAGATGGACCAGCTGCCGCTCGACAACCGCCTCACCGACCTGCGCGAATTCGCGCGCCTCGGCACCGAGGGCGTCGACCTGTTCCTGGTCGATTCCACCAACGCGGATGTCCCGGGCTTCACACCCACGGAACGCTCCATCGGCCCCGTCCTCGACGACGTCATCGCCCGGGCTCCCCGACGGGTGATCGTGGCCAGCTTCTCCAGCCACGTGCACCGGGTGCAGCAGGTGCTCGACGCCGCCCACGCGAACGGTCGCCGCGTCGCGCTCCTGGGCCGCTCGATGGTGCGCAACATGACCATCGCCGCCGACCTCGGCCACCTGCGGGTGCCGGAGGGTGTGCTGGTGGACTTCAAGAAGGCCGGCAACATCCAGGGCGACGAGATCGTCTACATGTCCACGGGCTCGCAGGGGGAGCCGATGGCCGTGCTCAGCCGGATGGTCAACCAGGACCACCAGATCGAAGTCGGCCACGGCGACACCGTCATCCTGGCGTCCAGCCTGATTCCCGGCAACGAGAACGCGGTCTACCGGATCATCGACGGCCTGACCAAGCTGGGCGCCACAGTGGTGCACAAGGGTAATGCGAAGGTGCACGTCTCCGGGCACGCCGCCGCCGGGGAACTGACCTACTGTTACAACATCCTGAAGCCGAAGAATGTGCTGCCCGTGCATGGCGAATACCGGCACCTGGTCGCCAATGCCAAGCTCGCGGTGCAGACCGGCGTGCCGGAGGCGAACGTGCTCCTTGCCGAGGACGGCACGGTCATCGACCTGCGGGACGGTGTGGCCACCAAGGTCGGCCAGCTGGACCTCGGCTACGTCTACGTCGACGGCTCCACCGTCGGCGAGATCACCGAGGCCGACCTCAAGGACCGCCGAACCCTCGCCGAGGAGGGATTCATCTCGATTATCATCGTGGTCGACGCCGCCACCGGCAAGGTGATCGTCGGGCCCGAGATCCACGCGAAGGGCTTCGCCGAAGACGCCTCGGTGTTCGACGCCGTGCGCCCGAAAATCGAGGCGGCCCTGGCGGAAGCCGCCGAGCACGGGGTGCGCGACCCGTTCGCGCTGCAGCAGATCGTGCGCCGCACGGTCGGCCGCTGGGTGAATACCGCCTTCCGTCGCCGCCCGATGATCGTCCCTCTGGTGATCGAGGCCTGATCCCGCCGAGGGCGACGGATGCCGCGCGTCCGCCCAGCCCTGATGTCGCGGTCGCTGATCGCCGCCCGCAGGCGTTTTGGCGTGCCTAAGCCCCAATGTCGGGGGATCGAAGTACCGTGGTTGCATGGCTACGAGCACTAAGTCGAACGGTCGCGCCCGCAGCACGCCTGCGCGCGGCACCCCGGCGCGCAAGCCCGCAGCCCGCACCGCCGCTCAGAAGACGGTCAAGTTCACCGCGGTCGAGGTCAAGCCGAGCCTGTTCGTGCGGTCGTGGGTGGCCCTGGCCCACGTGACCGGCGGGGCTGCCCGCGCGCTCGGCCCGGAGAAGCTCTCCAAAGAAGAGCGCCGCGACGGCCTGCCCTTCTTCCTCGTGCTGCTGTCGGTCGCCGGAGCCGTGATCGAGTGGTTCCTGATCAACAACGCGGTCGCCCAGACCCTCGACGCCTGGACCTTCGGCGGACTGTTCGGCCGCGTCGCGTTCGCCCTGCCCGTGATCATGCTGCTCTTCTCCGTCTGGCTGTTCCGCAAACCCAGTTCGGTGCACGACAACGGCCGCATCGGCATCGGACTATCCGTGCTACTCGTTTCGGTGTCGGGTCTCTGCCACATCTTCGGTGGCCAGCCTGCCCCCAGCGACGGCATGGAGACCCTCGCACTGGCCGGCGGCGTCATCGGCTGGATGATCGCTGCCCCCCTGATCTACCTGACCACGGCGATCGGCGCCACCATCGTCGTCATCCTGCTTCTCGCCCTGAGCCTCTTCATCATCACCAAGACCCCGCCCAACCGCATTGGTGAACGCAGCCGGGAGCTCTATGCCTGGCTGTTCGGGGCCCAGCTCCCCGATCCCGAGGAGCGCGCCGCCGCCCGGGAAGCGAAGCATGAGAAGGCCGTTCAGGTCGAACTGGACGGGGTCGACGATGACGACGGAGATGCCGGAGCGCTGCCCTGGTGGCGGCGCAACACGAGCAAGCGCGAGGAGGACCCTGACTTCGGCGGGCCGCTCGGCCCGAACGGCGCCGGTACCCCCGCCGACGATCCGAACGCCGCAGGCCCGCACGGCGCCGACCCGCTGCGCACCCTGCTCGGCGGCGACAAACGAGGCAGCTTCGACACCGCGCTGGAGACGACGCCGCCGACCCCCGGTCCCAACAAGGACCAGTACGGCACCGAGGTGCTCGAAGACCTGCTCCGAGCCGAAGACGCCCTCAAACGTTTCACGGGCGCGATCGACCTGCCGCAGGGCTCGTCGACCGGGCTCCAGGCCGACGACCAGACGGGCTTGACCGAGGTTCTTCCCGGTTTGACCGGAACAGGATTCGACGCACTCGACCCGGCCGCGGCCGGTGGGGCCGCCGGTTCCGCCGACACGCCCCTGTCCCTGGTGCCGGCCCCGGTTCCGCCGGCATCAGACCAGCCCGCCGCGCCCTACCTGCTGCCCTCGGACACGACCCTCACCAAGGGCCCGCCGGCCAAGGCCCGCTCGGCGGCCAACGACGAGATCGTCAAGTCCATCACCGAGGTGCTCCGCCAGTTCCAGGTCGACGCGAAGGTGACCGGGTTCTCCCGCGGCCCCACCGTCACCCAGTACGAGATCCAGCTCGGCCCCGGAGTCAAGGTGGAGCGCGTCACCGCGCTGAGCAAAAACCTCTCCTACGCCGTCGCCTCAAACGAGGTGCGCATCCTGTCGCCGATCCCGGGCAAGAGCGCGATCGGCATCGAGATCCCCAACACCGACCGCGAAATCGTCACCCTCGGTGACGTGCTCCGCTCCCCGGCGGCCTCGAACAGCACCCACCCGATGACCATCGGCGTCGGGAAAGACGTCGGCGGCGGTTTCGTGCTCGCCAACCTCGCCAAGATGCCTCACCTCCTGGTCGCCGGTTCCACCGGTTCCGGCAAGTCCAGCTTCGTCAACTCCATGATCACGAGCCTGCTCATGCGGGCCAAGCCCAGCGACGTGCGCATGGTGCTGATCGACCCGAAGCGGGTCGAGCTGGCTGCCTACGCGGGGGTTCCACACCTGATCACGCCCATCATCACCAGTCCGAAAAAGGCCGCCGAGGCGCTGCAGTGGGTGGTGAAGGAGATGGACATGCGTTACGACGACCTGGCCAGCTTCGGATTCCGCCACATCGACGACTTCAACAAGGCCGTCGTCAACAACGAGATCGTGCTGCCCGCCGGCAGCCTGCGCAGCCTCAAGCCGTACCCCTACCTCCTGGTCGTCGTCGACGAGCTCGCCGACCTGATGATGGTCGCACCGCGCGACGTCGAAGACTCGATCGTGCGCATCACCCAGCTGGCCCGCGCGTCGGGCATCCATCTCGTGCTCGCCACCCAGCGCCCCAGCGTCGACGTCGTCACGGGCCTGATCAAGGCCAACGTGCCCTCCCGCCTCGCCTTCGCCGTGACCAGCGTCACCGATTCCCGGGTCATCCTCGACCAGCCGGGCGCCGACAAGCTGATCGGGCAGGGCGACGCCCTGTTCCTGCCGATGGGAGCCTCCAAGGCCATCCGCGTTCAGGGGGCCTGGGTGAACGAGGCCGAGATCGAACGCGTCGTCAAGCACGTCACTCTGCAGGCCCGCCCCGACTACCGGCCGGATGTCTCCATGGTCGCCCCCCGCAAAGAAATCGACTCCGACATCGGAGACGACCTCGAGGTGCTCCTCGCAGCGGCGGAACTGGTCGTGTCGACCCAGTTCGGGTCCACGTCGATGCTGCAGCGCAAGCTCCGGGTCGGCTTCGCCAAGGCGGGCCGCCTGATGGACCTGCTCGAGTCCCGCGAAATCGTCGGTCCCTCCGAGGGATCGAAAGCGCGCGACGTGCTCGTCTCCGTGGAGCAGCTGCCCGGCGTGCTGGCCCTGCTGCGCGGCTCCGACGCCGAACACCACGCCGCCACGGCCACCGCTCAGGCCGCCGCAGCTCACCAGTCCGCGGCCCAGCACACGCCCGGCCCGCCCGATCCGCGCTACGCCGACGACCCGGTCGCCAAAATGTCGGAGGGGTACCGTGAAGAAGACGCATCTCCCGATGAAGACGCCTGGCAACTGACCGACAGGGACTGACCCATGGCCACACCATCCACGCCGGTCGTCCGGCCCAGCAACTGGAATCTCCCGAATCTGATCACGATCGTGCGCATCCTGCTCGCGCCTGTGTTCATCTATATGCTCCTCGCCGACGCCGGCCAGGACGGCGCGCTGCGCTGGTGGGCGGCCGCCCTATTCATCGTGGCCATCGCCACCGACGGGATCGACGGGGCCATCGCCCGTCGGCACAACCTGGTCACCGACCTCGGCAAGATCCTCGATCCGATCGCCGACAAGGTGCTCACCGGCGGAGCCCTGGTCTGCCTCTCCATCCTCGGCGAACTGTGGTGGTGGGTGACCATCGTCATCCTCGTGCGCGAAGTCGGCATCACGGTGTTCCGGTTCGTCATGCTGAAGGACCGGGTCATCCCGGCGTCACGGGGTGGCAAGCTCAAGACCGTGTTGCAGTCCGTGGCGATCTCCCTCGCCCTCGTGCCCCTCTGGCTGCTGCTGGGCGACTGGATTTACTGGGTCAACTGGACGGCCATGGCCCTCGCCCTCATCGTTACCGTTGTCACCGGCTTCGACTACCTCGTGGCCGCGCGGCGCGAGAACCGGCTCCAGCACGACCATGGCTGATCCGATTCCCCCGGCATTCGACGCGGCCCTGTCACCTGCTGACATACCCGGAGCGACGGATGCCACCGCGCGCCTCGTCGCCGAGCTCACCCGCCGCGGCCTCACTATCGCCGTGGCCGAGTCCCTTACCGGCGGGGCGCTGACAGCCGAACTCATCCGCATCCCCGGCGCATCCGTCGTCGTCAACGGGGGAGTGGTGGCGTACCAGAGTGCGCTCAAGCACACCCTCCTCGGCGTCGACGCGGCTCTGCTCGAGGAGCACGGCCCGGTGCACCCGCAGGTTGCCCTGCAGATGGCAGAGGGCGTGCGTACGCGCCTCGCCGTCGACGGCCGGCCCGCCGACATCGGCATCGCCACGACGGGTGTGGCAGGGCCCGACGGCCAGGGTGGCCACGAGCCGGGAACGGTGTTCCTCGGGCTGGCTCGTGGAGGAGAAATATCGGTCATCCCGCTCCGGCTGCACGGAGACCGTGCCCTCATTCGAGCGGCCTCCGTGGCCGCGGCCGTCGAAGCTGTGTGGCAGCTGTTAGCCCGTGACGCGGTGGAATAGTTCCCCGAATTCCGTGGTTACAACGAGCGTATTCACAAGAAAAGCCCAGTCGATATCGGTAGTGTCAGGGTGTTCAAGGTTGTAGTACTCTTGCGATCCAACACACGCAACCACCCGGCTGAGTGGGCGCCAGAAGTATCAAACGGTACTCGATAAGCAACACATAATCAGTACGAGAAGGAGGTTCCGATGATTCTTGTTCGACAGGAAATCGGCGATGTGCTCAGGGACTTCCGCCTGCAGAAAGGGCGCACACTCCGTCAGGTAGCCAGCAAGGCCAGCGTGGCCCTCGGGTATCTGAGCGAGGTGGAGCGTGGCCAGAAAGAAGCGTCTTCCGAGATTCTGGCTTCCGTTGCAGAAGCGTTGGAGACCCCGATCTCGGTCATCATGCGGGAAGTCGGCGACCGACTGGCCATCATCGAGGGAATCGACAGGTTCCCCGACACTGTGCCCGACGAGCTCGTGGCCAACTACGACGACATGATGGTGCGCTAGTTCCATCCCATGCGACTCAGTGAGTTCCGTCAGGCTCTGAGCGACGAGTTCGGCGAAGGCTACGGCCGCGTCCTCACTCGCGATCTCATCCTGACCCCGTTTGGATGCACCGCCGACCAGGCCCTGGCCGGCGGTGCTTCGGCGCGCGACGTCTGGCTTGCCCTCTGCGCCGAGACGGATGTCCCGAAGGCCCGTTGGTACGGTGCGGGACTGCCCGCCGCCCGCAGCTAGGTTTCGCTCGACACGCCCCGGATTCCGTGGAATTCTCGAATGCGTGTTCGCATTTTGATATGCTCCTCCACAGCAGGAGTCGAAGACGGCTTATCCACTGCCGCTCCCCGTTCCCGGCTCTGTCGGACGTGCCGCGTACAGTCGGTTTGTGTCAGCGACAGAGAGCACATGCCTTGTTGAAAGCGGGTGTCGGGGTCTTCCCGGTGGCCAAACGCGACAGCCTATAGGCGCCGGAATGCACGACCGAAGGAGATCACTCATGGCATCATCAGCAGATCGCGAAAAAGCGCTCGACACCGCTCTTGCAGCAATCGACCGCCAGTTCGGCAAGGGTTCGATCATGCGTTTGGGCAGCGACGAGCGCGCCCCCGTCGAGACGATCTCCACGGGGTCGATCGCGCTAGACGTGGCCCTCGGCATAGGTGGCCTGCCCCGAGGTCGCATCGTGGAGATCTACGGTCCGGAATCGTCGGGAAAGACCACGCTCACCCTGCACGCCATCGCGAACGCGCAGAAGAACGGCGGCATCGCCGCCTTCATCGACGCCGAGCACGCTCTGGACCCTGAGTACGCCCGCAAGCTCGGAGTCGACATCGACGCGCTCCTCGTCTCCCAGCCTGATACGGGTGAGCAGGCGCTGGAAATCGCCGACATGCTCGTGCGAAGCGGGTCCATCGACCTGATCGTGATTGACTCCGTCGCCGCGCTGGTTCCCCGCGCCGAGATCGAGGGCGAGATGGGTGACTCGCACGTGGGCCTGCAGGCCCGTCTGATGTCCCAGGCCCTGCGCAAGCTCACCGGTGGCCTCAGTCAGACCAACACCACCATGATCTTCATCAACCAGTTGCGCGAGAAGATCGGGGTCTTCTTCGGCAGCCCCGAGACCACCGCCGGTGGCAAGGCGCTCAAGTTCTACGCGTCGGTGCGCCTCGACATCCGCCGTATCGAGACCCTGAAAGACGGCACCGAGGCCGTCGGTAACCGCACGCGGGTCAAGGTCGTCAAGAACAAGATGGCACCGCCCTTCAAGCAGGCGGAATTCGACATCATCTACGGCATCGGCATCTCCCGGGAAGGCAGCCTGATCGACTTCGGTGTCGAGCACGGCATCGTCAAGAAGTCCGGCGCCTGGTACACCTACGACGGCGACCAGCTGGGCCAGGGCAAGGAGAACTCGCGCAACTTCCTGCTGCGTGAAGCGGAGATGGCCAACGAGATCGAGAACAAGATCCTCTACAAGCTCGGGATCAGCCCCGAGGGTGCGGCCGCCAAGAAGGCTCAGGCCGCAATCGACGCCGCGGCCGCCCTGGTCGCCGCAGCCGCAGCCAAGGAGGCCGCAGCCGCCAAGGCGGAGTCCCTCCAGGCCAAGCTCGCCGCCCGCAAGGGGGCGTAGCGCATGGTCCACTTCGAGCCGGCCGACGAGGTCGCGTCGCTGAGTGCGGCACGTCGCAAGAGCGCGGCCCGCGGCACCGCCGCGACCCGGCCGGTCGAGCTCGAGACGGCGCCGATCGCCGACGAACAACTGGCGCCGGTCACGTATCTCGGAGACGGTGGTCCGGCGGCGTCGAGCGGCCCCGCAGTCGACAGCGGTGCCGGTGCCGGTGCCGGTGCCGGTGCCGGTGCCGGTGCCGACGCTGGTGTCGGTGCCGACGACGGGGACGACACCCCCGAGGGCGTGGCGTCCCGGGCCGCCGCCGATCGCGAGCACGCCGAGGGGGTGCTGCGCCAGCGGCTGCGCGGCCGGTCCCTGTCGGCGGCCGAGGCCCGCACAGTTCTTGGCGGTACGGAGGTCGCTGAGCACGAGATCGAAGAGATCATCGAGCGCTTCATCGAGTTGTCCTACATCGACGAGGGCCGCCTCGCCGATCAGATCGTGCACAGCCACCACGAGCGCAAAGGCCTGGGGCGCTCCGGTGTGCAGGCGGAGATGCGCCGCCGCGGGCTCGATCAGGACCTCATCCTGGAAAAGCTCGACGAAATGCCCGACGACGAGACGGAACGGGCCATCGAAATAGCCGTCAAGCGGGTGGGGCAGCTCGGGCGGCTCGACGACCAGACCATCGACCGTCGACTCAACGCGTTCCTGATGCGCAAGGGCTATTCCTCGTCCATCGTGCGCGTGGCGGTGAAGGCCGCCCTTGCCTCCCGCGGTGGTTCGCCATCGCGGGTGCGGTTCCAGTAGGGAGCGGGTCGGGGCAACCCGGCCCGGTTTCGGAGGTGCCACGCGTAAGCTGGTACCCACTATGACCAGCAGCACCGCTACGCCCCCATTCTCCAGCGCCGAGACGCTGGACCCGCAGCAGTCGGCCCTGCGCACCTCGGCCCTGCGCACCTCGGCCCTGAGCGCGCCGACTCTGATTGCTCCAAGCCAGGCGGCGCACGATGCTGAGGGCCGGGCCCGCACCTACGAGGTGCGCACCTTCGGCTGTCAGATGAACGTGCATGACTCCGAACGGCTCAGCGGGTCGCTCGAAGCGGCCGGCTACGTGTCGGCCGGCGGGGAGGAAGCCGACATCGTCGTGCTCAACACCTGTGCCGTACGCGAGAACGCCGACAACAAGCTCTACGGCAACCTGGGGCAGCTGGCCTCGGTCAAGCGCCGCCACGACGGCATGCAGATCGCCGTCGGCGGCTGCCTGGCCCAGAAAGACAAGGACGTCATCCTCAAGAAGGCACCCTGGGTCGACGTCGTCTTCGGGACGCACAACATGGGGTCGCTGCCGAGCATGCTCGAGCGTGCACGGCACAACGGCGAGGCCCAGCTCGAAATCCTCGACTCCCTCGAGACCTTCCCCTCGACCCTGCCCACGAAGCGCGATTCGAGCTACAGCGGCTGGGTCTCCATCTCCGTCGGTTGCAACAACACCTGCACGTTCTGCATCGTGCCCGCGCTGCGCGGTAAGGAGAAGGACCGCCGTCCCGGCGAGATCCTCGCCGAAATCCAGGCCCTCGTCGACGACGGGGCAATCGAGGTCACCCTGCTCGGCCAAAACGTCAACTCCTACGGGGTTGAGTTCGGCGACCGTCTCGCCTTCGGCAAGCTGCTGCGCGCGGCCGGCAAGATCGAGGGGCTGGAACGCATCCGTTTCACCAGCCCGCACCCGGCTGCCTTTACCGACGACGTGATCGACGCCATGGCCGAGACGCCTTCGGTCATGCCGCAGTTGCACATGCCGTTGCAGTCCGGCTCGGACCGTATCCTCAAGGCCATGCGCCGCTCCTACCGGTCGGCGCGGTTCCTCGGCATCCTCGACCGCGTGCGCGCGCGGATGCCGCACGCGGCCATCAGCACGGACGTCATCGTCGGCTTCCCCGGCGAGACCGAGGAGGACTTCCAGGAGACCCTGCGGGTCGTGGAGCTGGCCCGGTTCGCCACCGCCTTCACCTTCCAGTACTCCATCCGGCCCGGGACCCCCGCCGCGACGCTGCCCGACCAGGTCCCCAAGGAGATCGTGCAGGATCGTTACGAGCGCCTCGCCGCCCTGCAAGAGCGGATTTCCTGGGAGGAGAACCAGGCTGTGGTCGGTCGAGAGGTCGAACTGCTCGTCGCCAACGGCGAGGGCCGCAAGGACGCCGACACCCGTCGACTCAGCGGCCGCGCCCTTGACAGCCGGCTCGTGCACTTCGACGTGCCGGAAGGCTCGGAACTGCCCCGTCCGGGCGACCTCGTGACCGTCACGGTCACCCAGGCGGCCCCCTTCCACCTGATCGCTGACTCCGTCGACGGGGCTCCGCTGCGCATCCGGCGCACCATCGCCGGCGACGCCTGGGACCGCCTCGAAGCCGAGTCCTGCGGCGTGCCCGGTCACGGCGGAGCAGTCGGCGGGTCTGGCTCGGTCTCCCTCGGCCTGCCGACCCTGCGCCTACCCGACCGGGCCGTGGGCTCGCCCGCGGTGACCAGTTACAGCACCACGCCGATCTACGACGTCACCGACGGGGAGCGCTAGGCAGGTGCCCGGCCCGAACCCGGTGACCGGCGCCGACCCGACGCTGATCGTTGTCGTCGGACCCACCGGCACCGGCAAGTCCGACCTCTCGCTCGACCTCGCCGAACGTCTGGCCGAGGCCGGTCGGGGGGCGGAGATCGTCAACGCCGACGCCATGCAGCTGTACCGCGGCATGGACATCGGCACCGCCAAGCTCACCGTGCTGGAGCGCCGCGGCATCCCGCACCACCTGCTCGACGTGCTGTCGGTCACCGACGAGGCCACCGTCGCCCGCTACCAGACGGAGGCTCGCGCCGCGATCACCGACATCGTGGCGCGCGGCAACGTGCCCATCCTGGTCGGCGGCTCCGGGCTCTACGTGTCCGCCGTGGTCTACGACTTCCAGTTCCCCGGCACGGATGCCGTGCTGCGCGCCCGACTCGAAGCCGACCTGATCGAGCAGGGGCCTGGCGCCCTGTACACCCGGTTGAAGGCCGTGGACCCGGTCGCCGCCGCCCGCATCGGCGCCGGCAACGGTCGGCGCCTCGTGCGCGCCCTCGAGGTCGTTGAGCTGACCGGGGGGCCGCACACCGCCGCCCTGCCCGACGAGCCGGTCTACTGGATGCCCGCGGTCACAGTGGGCCTCCGCGCCCAGCGCGCGGAGCTCACCCCCCGCCTCGACGCCCGGGTGGAGGGCATGTGGGCCCGCGGGCTCGTCGAGGAGGTGCGCGGGCTGATCCCGAGCGGAATCGAGACCGGTGTCACGGCCAGCCGGGCCATCGGCTACGCCCAGGCCCTTGGGCAGCTGACGGGCAGCCTCCGCCGGGCGGAGGCCATCCAGGAGACGCAGCAGTTCACCCGCCGTTACGCGAGACGGCAGGTGAGCTGGTTCAAGCGTTCCCCGCACACCCACTGGATCGACTTCGACGCGCCGGATCGGGTTGACCGGGCGCTGACCCGCCTGGCCGACCCGGAGCAGCCGGCCGAGCACTGGGCGGCCGACCCGGCCTCCTAAACTGGACGGCATGGGTATTGATCTGAACTTCACCAAGGGCCACGGCACCGGGAACGACTTCGTGCTTTTCTCTGATCCCGACGGGCAGATCGACCTCACCCCGAGCCAGATCCGGGCCATCTGCGACCGCCGATTCGGCATCGGTGCCGACGGTATCATCCGCGCGGTGCGCTCCACGAGCCTGGCCGCCGGTGCGATCGCCCTCGCCGAGGACGACGCGGCCGAATGGTTCATGGACTACTGGAACGCCGACGGCACGGTGTCCGAGATGTGCGGCAACGGCATCCGCGTCTACACCCGCTTCCTGGTGGAGCAGGGCCTGACCACGCTCGACCGCGGCGACACGCTCTGCATCGGCACCCGCGGGGGAGTGCGCGACGTGCAGCGCGGCGCAACCGGCTACCAGGTCGACCTCGGCCGGTGGCGCCTCGACGGTATCGAACCGCTCGTTCGGGCGAAGGACCTGCCCGTGGCCCGCCCCGGTCTCGGTATCAACGTGGGCAACCCGCACGTGGTCGTGGCCCTGGCCGACGACGACGAGCTCGCAGGCGTCGACCTCACCTTCGTGCCGCAGCTCGACCCTGACCCGGCGGCCGGGGCGAACATCGAGTTCGTGCTTCCGGGCGATCCGCTCGTCGTGAACGGTGTCGGCCGCATCCGGATGCGCGTGCACGAGCGCGGCAGCGGCGAAACACTCTCCTGCGGTACGGGGGCGGCCGCGGCGGCCCTCGCCACCCGGCACTGGGCCGGCGCGGGTGCCCCGAACCAGTGGCAGGTCGAGGTCACCGGCGGCACGCTCGGCGTGCGCATGTTCCCGACCGAGGACGGCGAGCACGTCTCACTGTCGGGTCCGGCGGAACTCGTGTTCGACGGGGTCTTCCGCCTCGGCTGAGTATTAGCTCGGGGCGATGGGCCGCGACGCGGTCTAGTCCTGGCGTTTCACCCGCAGGACCCGGAAGCCCTTGCTGATGGAGTGCCGTGAGGTGCTGTATTCGGCGGGCAGGTCGCCGTCGAGCCAGCGCTGCAGGGAGTCGGAGCCGAGGTTGCGCTGCACGACGAGCCAGGCATCCGAACCCGGCTCCAGGCGCGGCAGCCAGGTACGCAGCATGGTGTGCAGTTCGGTTTTGCCGACCCGGATCGGGGGATTCGACCAGATGGTGCGGAACGTCACGTGGGCGGGCATCTGATCGGGCAGCACCGCGGTGATGTTGGTGAGGCCGAGCTTCTCCGCGTTCAGCCGCACCAGGTCGAGCGCCCGCTCGTTAACGTCGACGGCCCAGATCGTGGCGCGGGGTGAGGCGAGGGCCAAGTGCAGGCTGATCGGACCCCAGCCGCAGCCCAGGTCGAGGAAATCGCCGCCGGGCGGCGGGGTCGGCGCGTTGTTCAAGAGCACCTGGGTGCCGGTGTCGATGTGCTCCGGGCTGAAGACCGAATTGGCTGTGGTCAGTTCGCGTTCTTGGCCTCCCAATCGAACGGTCACCTGGCGGAGTTTCAGGGTGCTGTCGGGTGCCGGGGTGAAGTAGTGGTCGGAAGGCATAGAGGGAACTTACCGTGCATCGAGGAAGTATTGTTAAAGGAATGACTGAGTCACATCTGCCCGACGACACCGACGACGTGGTCGCCCGCGTTCTTGCCAGCGCTGATAGCAAGGCTGCCGGCTATTCGCTGTTCCGCAGCGGCTCCGCGCAGGCTCTGCAGGCCGAATCCGGCCCGTCGCACGACGACGAGGGCCACGACGGCGTGCAGCAGGACCGCGAGGACCGCAACGCGCTGCGCCGCGTGCCCAGCCTCTCCACCGAACTCGAGGACGTCACCGAGGTCGAGTACCGCCAGCTCCGGCTGGAGAACGTCGTTCTGATCGGCCTGTACACGCACGGGACCGTCGCGGACGCCGAGAACTCCATGCGCGAACTCGCCGCGCTGGCCGAGACCGCCGGCGCCACCGTTCTCGACGGCCTCATGCAGCGCCGGGCGAAGCCCGACGCCAGCACCTACCTCGGCAAGGGCAAGGCCGAAGAGGTGGCCGGCATCGTCAAGGCGATGGGCGCCGACACCGTCATCGCCGACACCGAGCTGGCGCCCAGCCAGCGGCGCGCCCTCGAGGACGTCGTCAAGGTGAAGGTCATCGACCGCACCGCCGTGATCCTCGACATCTTCAGTCAGCACGCCAAGAGCCGCGAGGGGAAGGCCCAGGTCGAACTCGCCCAGCTCGAATACCTGCTTCCCCGCCTGCGCGGCTGGGGCGACTCGATGTCCCGCCAGGCCGGAGGCCAGGTGGGCGGCGCCGGTGCAGGCATGGGTTCGCGCGGCCCCGGCGAGACCAAGATCGAGCTGGACCGCCGGCGCATCCACACCCGGATGTCCCGCCTCCGCAAGCAGATCCTCGAGATGAAACCTGCTCGCGAGGCCAAGCGGGCCAACCGCAAGCGCAACGCCGTGCCATCCGTCGCCATCGTCGGTTACACCAACGCCGGCAAGTCGAGCCTGCTCAACCGCATCACCCGGGCCGGCGTACTCGTCGAGAACTCCCTGTTCGCCACCCTGGACGCCACGGTGCGCAAGTCGACGACGGCCGACGGGCTGCTCTACACGCTGACGGACACCGTCGGGTTCGTGCGGAACCTGCCCCACCAGCTGGTGGAGGCGTTCCGGTCCACCCTCGAGGAGGTCGCCGACGCCAACGTCATCGTGCACGTCGTCGACGGCTCGCACCCTGACCCGGCGAGCCAGCTTGCCACAGTGCGCGAGGTCATCGCCGAGGTCGGCGCCCGGGAGATCCCGGAGGTCGTCGTCTTCAACAAGAGCGACCTGATCAGCGATGATGACGGGCTCGTGCTGCGCGGACTCTGGCCGAAGGGCATTTTCGTCTCGGCCCGCACCGGCGAGGGCATCCAGGAACTGCTCGCGACCATCTCGGACCTGCTGCCGCGGCCGTCGATCAGGCTCGAGTTGCTCATCCCCTACGAGCGGGGAGACCTGATCGCGGTGCTGCACGATCAGGGCACGGTGCTGTCCACCGAGTACGCCGAGACCGGCACCCGGGTTACGGCTCTGGTGACTGATGAGATCCGGGCGCTGTTCGAGCCGTTCGCCGTGCGTCCGGCCGTCACCGGCTGACCGCCGCCGGCTTCGCTCCGCGTACCTTGGCAGGCCTTCGCCTGCCGATGTCCGCACTCCTCCGGCCTGCCTGAGCCGCTCCGGCGCCAGCTGATGACATATTCGGTCACAGACCTGCCGGGCACCGGGCGTGCTTGTTAGAGTCTTCTCAATCGTTGCCGCCGGTCTCCTGACCGGCGGCATGGAGCGACAGCCGAGCCCGGCACCCGCCCGCGAACGTCCGCCTGGCTTGCCGGGCGGTCCGCGGCCGCCCGGCCCCCGGTGACTGACACTGGCAACTGTCGAATGAGGAGCAATGCCCCACACCTCGGATCCTGCGTGCCGGAAAATCCCGTTCTCATTCGAGTTGTATCCGCCCACCTCGGATGCCGCCACCTCCGTGCTGCACGCCACTATCGAGCGGCTGGCCGCGGCCGGCCCGGAATTCATCTCGGTCACCTACGGTGCGAACGGCTCCTCCCGGCGCTCCTCCCTGGACGTGCTCACCCACATCCTGCGCACCACCACCGTGGACCCGCTGGCCCACCTCACCTGCGTGGGCTCGTCCAACGCGGAAGCGAGCCAGCTGATCCGGGAGTTTCTGGACGCCGGGGTGCGGAGCTTCCTGGCCCTGCGTGGCGACCCGCCGGAAGGCATTCGGGAGGGTGAGGCCTTCCTCGGCGACCTGGGCAGCGCCGCGGAACTGGTGCAGCTGATCCATCGGGTGCAGGCCGAGCGGGTGCCGTACCGCGAGGCCGTGATCCCTGGACTCCCTGCCGCCCGCACGATCAAGCGGGAACGGGAGAAGGTACGCATCGCCGTGGCCGCCTTCCCGAACGGCCACCCGCGCTCCCGGTCGGCCACCCAGGACATCGACGCGCTCCTGGCCAAGCAGGCCGCCGGCGCCAACCTGGCGATCACGCAACTCTTCTTTCACGCCGACCACTACCTCAGCTTCATCCTGCGAGCCCGTGCCGCCGGGGTCGAATTCCCGATCCTGCCCGGGATCATGCCGGTCACGAGCCCGGCCCGCCTGCGCCGCATCCTCGAGTTGTCCGGTGAGGAACTGCCGTCCGAGCTGGCGATCGCGCTCGAGGTGGAGCCGACGAAGGAAGGCCAGCGTGAGATCGGCATCCGTCAGGCCACCGAACTGGCCCGGGAACTCATCGCCGGCGGTGCCCCCGGGCTGCACCTCTACGCCTTCAACCAGCACGAGACCGTGCTCGCCGTGCTCGACGGCTGCGGTCTGCTCACCCCCACCCTGCCTGCTTCCGCACAGCCTGCCCCTCACCCCGTCAAGGAGAACCGATGACCCACTCTTCCGCCTTTTCCGCCTTTCCCGCCGGCACCATCCTGGGCTACCCGCGCATCGGGCCGCGCCGCCAACTGAAGAAGGCCGTCGAAGCGTTCTGGACCGGATCGGTCAGCGCCGACGAGCTCGAGGCGACCGCGGCCGCCCTGCGTCAGAGCACCAGGGAGCGCCTCGTGCTGCTGGGACTCGGCCGGGACGACTCGTCCATCCCGGAATCGTTCTCCTACTACGACCAGATGTTGGATGCCCTGTGCACGGTGGGCGCCGTCCCCGCCCGGTTCGCGCATCTGCGGGGCGCGGACGGCCACCTCGACCTGGCCGGCTACTTCACCCTCGCCCGCGGCGAAGGGGAGAATCCGCCGCTGGAGATGACCAAATGGTTCGACACCAACTACCACTACCTGGTGCCGGAGATCGGCCCCGAGACCGAGTTCACCCTCGCCGGCACCCGCCTGGTGCGCGAGTTCGAGGAGGCGAAGGCGGCCGGATTCCTGACCCGGCCCGTCATCGTCGGCCCGGTCACCTTCCTGCTGCTGAGCAAGCCCAGCGACGAGGCCCCGGCCGGATTCAGTCCGCTTGACCGCCTCGACGACCTTGTGCCGGTCTACGCCGCCCTCCTGCAGCGGCTGCGCGCCGCCGGAGCCGAATGGGTGCAGCTCGACGAGCCTGCCCTGGTCAGCGAGAGCATCGACACCCCGAGAACGGATGCCCTCGCCGGCCTCCGCTTCGCCTACAACACCCTCGGCGCCCTCGCCGAGCGTCCCGCCCTGTTCGTCGCCGCGCCGTACGGCAGCCTCGACGACGCCCTACCCGTTCTTGCCATCACCCCGGTGGAAGCCATTGGGCTTGACCTCGTGCGGGGAAGCGTGCCGGCGGAGACCCCCGGACTGGACACGACCACTCTCGTGGCCGGCATCATTGACGGCCACAATATCTGGCGCGGCGACCTGGCCGCCGCCTTCGACACGGCGGCCGGCCTGGTCCGCCTCTCGCCGCGGATCTCGGTTTCCACCTCAACCTCGCTGCTGCACGTTCCCCACGACGTCGACGATGAATCGGCGCTGGACGACGACCTGAAAAGCTGGCTGGCCTTTGCGGATCAGAAGGTCGCGCAGGTTGCCACACTCGCCCGCGGCCTCAGTCTGGGTCGCCGTGCCATCGAGACCGACCTCTCTGCGGCCTCCGCGGCCCTCGACGCGCGGGGGGTGGCTCCCGGAGTCCACGATGGCGCCGTTCGGGTGCGCGCCGACGCGCTCGCTCCGGGCGACTTCACCCGGGGCGCCTACGCAGACCGAGTGGCAGCCCAGGAGATGGCCCTCGGGCTGCCGTTCCTGCCGACGACCACGATCGGATCCTTCCCGCAGACCGGGGACATCCGTCGGGCCAGGGCGCAGCTGGTACGGGGGGTGCTGAGCACCGCGGAATACCGGGACCTGATGCGCGCCGAAATCCGTCGGGTCGTCGCGTTGCAGGAAGACATCGGCCTCGACGTGATCGTGCACGGGGAGCCGGAACGCAACGACATGGTGCAGTACTTCGCCGAGAACCTGGACGGCTTCGCGGTCACCGAGAACGGCTGGGTGCAGTCCTACGGCAGCCGGTGCGTGCGCCCGTCGATCCTCTGGGGTGACGTGTCCCGACCGCGGCCCATCACGGTCGAGTGGTCGGCGTTCACGCAGGGGCTGACGCCCAAGCCCGTCAAGGGGATGCTCACCGGTCCGGTCACGATCCTCGCGTGGTCGTTCGTGCGCGACGACCAGCCGCTGGGCGAGACGGCCAGGCAGGTGGCCCTGGCCCTCCGGGACGAGATCGCCGACCTGGAGACGGCCGGCATTCAGATCGTCCAGGTCGACGAGCCCGCGCTGCGGGAGCTGCTGCCGTTGAAGCAGAAGGACCAGGCGGAATACCTCGACTGGTCGGTGGGGTCCTTCCGCCTGGCGACGGCCGGTGCGGCCGTGGCCACCCAGATCCACACCCACCTCTGCTACTCGGAGTTCGGGGTGGTCATCGACGCGATCCGCAACCTGGACGCCGATGTGACCAGCATCGAGGCGGCACGCTCTCGCATGGAGGTGGTGGGCGATATCCGGTCCCAGGGCTTCGACCACGGTATCGGCCCGGGAGTGTGGGACATCCACTCGCCGCGTGTGCCGAGCGTATCCGAACTCACCGACCTGCTCGAGCGCGCCGCGGCAGCCATCCCGGCCACCCGGCTCTGGGTGAACCCCGACTGCGGCCTCAAAACCCGCGGCTACGCCGAAACCGTCCAGTCCCTGCACAACATGCTCGCCGCCACCCGCATCCTCCGCGCCCGCCTGACCTCCTCCGTCTCCGCCTGACCCCGCCTCCACCCACACAAAAGCCGGGCACGACACCAAAAACAGTGTTCGTGCCCGGCCCACAAGACCCGGATCACAAGACCCGACCGAAATAACCATGGTGACTCAACGCACGCGCGTCTCCACGACGCTGGTCGAAACCGTCGAGACCAAGAGTCGGACTGAAGTGCTGAAGTGCTGAAGTGCTGAAGTGCTGAAGCGCTGAAGTGCTGATGTGCTGTAGTGCTGATGCCCTAAACCGACCGCAGCACTGCCACAACCTTCCCCAGAATCTCGGCGTGATCGCCGACGATGGGTTCGAAGTTGGTGTTGCGGGGCAGTAGCCAGGTGTGCCCGTCGCGCTGGCGGAAGACCTTGACGGTTGCCTCGTTGTCGAGCATGGCTGCAACGATTTCACCGTTTTCGGCGGTCTTCTGCTGCCGCACGACGACCCAGTCGCCGTCCATTATGGCGGCGTCGATCATCGATTCGCCCGACACCTTGAGCATGAACAGGTCGCCCTTGCCCACCAGCTGGCGGGGTAGCGGGAAGATCTCGTCGATCTGCTGTTCGGCGGTGATCGGGATGCCGGCGGCGATTCGACCGACGAGCGGAACCATGGCGGCGTCGCCGACCTGCACTCCGGTGTGGAAACTCTCCGAGGATCCGGCCGTCGTGTCTTCGGGCGACTGCGGAATCTCGATGAGCACCTCCAGTGCTCGGGGACGGTTCGGGTCTCGGCGGAGGTAACCGCTCAGTTCCAGCTGGTTGAGCTGGTGGGTGACGCTCGACAGTGACGACAGGCCGACGGCGTCGCCGATCTCGCGCATGCTCGGCGGATAGCCGCGTTGGCTGACCGAGCGCTGGATGACGTCGAGGATGGCGAGCTGCTTCTCGCTGAGGCTCTTGCGCCGTCTGGTGCCGCCCTTGTCGCGGGGACCGCTGGTGTTCTGTGCCACGTTCGTCGCTCCTCGTTTTGATTGATGCGCTGGCGGCAAACAGCGAATGCCGCCGATTCACGCGAATGTCGGGGGTGCCTGATTGAGTGTCAATCAACAATCGAAACTGTATCCGCGTTGAGCCCATTAAACAAACATGTATTCGAGTGGGTCGGAGTAAATATTTCAGAAACTACCGAATAAAGCTTGATTGTTCGAATAATCGAATATACATTCGGAACATAAGTTCGCATCCGGCTCTCCCGGCCGAGAGTCGGATGCGTCTTCTCACAGGAGGTATGACATGAGCACTGCACTTGAACGAGGCGCCCCCATCGCGACCGGACGCACCCGGCTCCGACTCACCCGGCGCGGTCGCGTCGTTTTCACGTCCCTGGCTGCCTTTCCGCTCGTAGCCGTGGCCCTGGTCGTCACCCTCAACGGAGGCATCGCCGCCGCCGAGAACTCGACCGTCGCTCGCGTGGCCACGGCCTTCGACTACGTCACTATCAAGTCGGGGCAGTCGCTCTGGCAACTTGCCGAGACAATCGCGCCCACGTCCGATCCGCGCGAGGTGATCGCCGAGATTGTGAGCCTCAACCAGCTGCCGTCCGACAGCGTGCAGCCCGGTCAGCGGCTGGCGCTTCCGAACGACCTGTGAACTACCCGCGGCGAGCCCCCGCCGGTCTCACCCCGGTAACATGGGGGGAGTGACCAGTCTCAACGATCTTCCCCTTCGCGATAATCTGCGCGGACTCACTCCCTATGGGGCGCCGCAGTTGCACGTGCCGGTGGCTCTCAACGTGAACGAGAACACCCACGGCATCCCGGCTGAGGTGGCGCAGGACATCGTGGCGGCGTTGGCTCTGGCGGTCACGACCGTGAACCGATACCCCGATCGGGAGTTCACCGAGCTGCGGGATTCCCTCGCCCGTTATCTTGGTCACGGCCTCACCCGAAAGAACATTTGGGCCGCCAACGGTTCCAACGAGGTTCTTCAGCAGGTGCTGCAGGCCTTCGGCGGCCCGGGTCGGTCCGTGCTCGGCTTCGCGCCGACCTACTCCATGTACCCTCTGCTCGCCTCCGGCACCGGCACCCGCTGGATCGCGGGTGGTCGTGACGCAAAGTTCGAACTCTCCCCGGCCACGGCGCTCGAGTGGGTCGACCGGGTTGCCCCTGACGTCGTCTTCCTCTGCTCGCCGAACAACCCCACCGGCACGCCCCTGTCCCTGGAAACGATCGAGGCCGTCTACGATGCGAGCGACGGCATCGTCGTCGTCGACGAGGCGTACGCCGAGTTCGGGACGGATGACGCGCCAACCGCCCTGAGCCTGCTTCCCGGCCGGGAGCGCCTGCTGGTGTCCCGCACCATGAGCAAGGCGTTCGCCTTCGCCGGTGTGCGCGTCGGCTATCTGGCCGCCGATCCCGCTGTGACGGATGCCCTCCGCCTGGTTCGTCTGCCCTACCACCTGTCCGCGCTCACCCAGGCTGCCGCGGTCGCCGCGCTCGTCCACACGCCCGCGATGCTTGCCATGGTCGACGACATCCGCGGGCAGCGGGACCGCATCGTGAGCGAACTGGCCCGGCTTGGCTACACTCCGCTGCGCAGTGCGAGCAACTTCGTGCTGTTCGGCGGCGTTGAGGACCCTCGGGCCACCTTCGAGGCGCTGCTGGCGGAAGGCATCCTTGTGCGCGACGTCGGCATCCCGGGCCACCTGCGGGTCAGCGCCGGCACCGAGGCCGAGACCACGGCGTTCCTCGACGCCCTCGAGGCGCTTGGGCGGTCGTGAACGGCTCGGGCCAATAAACTAGCCGTATGAGCTTCTCTTTCGCGACCACCTCGCCTCGTTTCGCCCACCTGCAGCGCGAGACCAGCGAGTCGAGCATCGACCTGTCGCTCAATCTCGACGGCACCGGTGAGTCGGACATCCAGACGTCGGTCCCGTTCTTCGATCACCTGCTCACGGCCTTCGCGAAACACTCGTTGACCGACCTCACCGTGCGCGCCCGCGGCGATATCGAGATCGATGTGCACCACACGGTCGAGGACGTCGGCATCCTGCTCGGCCAGGCGATCAAGCAGGCTCTCGGGGACAAATCCGGCATCTCCCGCTACGGTGACGCCGTCGTGCCGCTCGACGAGGCCCTCGTACAGGCCGTCGTCGACATCTCCGGGCGCCCCTACCTCGTGCACCAAGGCGAGCCGGCCGGTTTCGAGTTCCACCTGATCGGCGGCCACTTCACCGGCTCCATGGTGCGCCACGTGTTTGAGGCTATCGCCTTCAACGGCGGCCTCACGGTGCACGTCACCGTGCAGGGCGGCCGCGACCCGCACCACATCGCCGAAGCCGAATTCAAGGCGTTCGCCCGCGCGTTCCGCCAGGCGAAGGCGCTCGACCCGCTGGTGTCCGGCGTCCCCTCGACCAAGGGTGCGCTGTGACCAGCGTCGTTGTCCTCGACTACGGCACCGGAAACGTGCACTCCGCCGTCAAGGCACTCGAACTCGCCGGGGCCGAGGTGACGCTGACCAGCGACCGCCGTCAGGCGCTTGAGGCCGACGGGCTCGTCGTGCCCGGCGTGGGCGCGTTCAGCGCCGTCATGCAGGCTCTGAAGGCGGTGCACGGCGACGAGATCATCGACCGCCGGATCGCGGGCGGACGCCCGGTGCTGGGCATCTGCGTGGGCATGCAGATCATGTTCGAGCACGGCGTCGAACGCGGCGTGGACACGGAGGGGCTGGGCGAATGGCCCGGCACCGTGACGCAGCTGACGGCGCCGGTGCTGCCGCACATGGGCTGGGACACGGTCACGCCGGGGGAGGGCTCGACGCTGTTCCATGGCCTCGAGCAGGAGCGCTTCTACTTCGTGCACTCCTACGCCGCCCAGGAATGGTCCCTCGACGTCATGCCACCGTTCCCGAAACCGATTCTCACCTGGTCCGAGCACGGACAACCTTTCCTGGCCGCCATCGAGAACGGACCGCTTACCGCCACCCAGTTCCACCCGGAGAAATCCGGTGAGGCAGGCATCCGTCTGCTCCATAACTGGCTCGGCACAGTCAAGAACTGACCTTGACTTTTCCCTGACTGACCTGGTCGCCGCGACCATTCCCAACCGAGGACACCCATGACTGTGAATACCCCTTCCCTCCGTCTCGTTCTGCTGCCCGCCGTGGATGTGGCCGACGGCAAGGCCGTTCGCTTGACCCAGGGCGAAGCCGGCACCGAGACCAATTACGGCGACCCCGTCGACGCGGCACTTGACTGGGCCCGCCAGGGCGCCGAGTGGATCCACCTCGTCGACCTCGACGCGGCCTTCGGTCGCGGCAACAACACGGATGTCATCCGCACTGTGATCCGCGAGGTCACGGGCGTGAAGATCGAGCTATCCGGCGGGATCCGCGACGACGCGTCGCTGGACGCGGCCCTGAACGCGGGCGTCAGCCGGATCAACCTGGGCACCGCGGCACTGGAGAACCCGGAGTGGGCGGCGCAGGTCATCGCCCGGCACGGTGACGCCGTCGCCGTCGGGCTCGACGTGCGCGGAACCACCCTCGCCGCCCGCGGCTGGACCAGGGAGGGAGGGGACCTCTGGGAGGTGCTCGCCCGTCTCGAGGAGGCTGGCTGCTCGCGCTACGTCGTCACCGATGTGACCAAGGACGGCACGTTGCAAGGCCCCAACATCGACCTGCTCCGCCAGATGATGGAGCGCACTGACCGACCGGTCGTCGCCTCCGGCGGCATCTCCAGCCTCGACGACCTCCGCGCATTGCGCGAACTTGTACCGCTCGGACTCGAGGGCGCGATCGTCGGAAAAGCCCTCTACGCGGGGGCGTTCACCCTGGGCGAGGCGCTGGATGTCGCGGGCGCGTAACCTCGGCTCCACCGGCCTTCCCGGCGGACCCGGAGGGGGCGACTCCGCCGGGCAACCGTGGGAGGGACGACAGTTTGAGCCCAACATGCACAGCGACGACGACGGGCTCGCGCCCGAGCCGCTGCTGGCGGCCGTGCGCCGCTTCCAGGCTCGGGAGGCCGGCGAAGAGACGGTGGTCGACGCCATCCGTGGCTCACGGCTGCTCGTTCCCCTGGTGACCGAACTCGGCCAATCGGGCACTACCGAAGTTGGCCTCCGCGTCGACAAGACCCAGGAACTGTCGATCATCACCGTGGCCGGGCCTGACGGCCGCACGGTGCTTCCCGTGTTCTCCTCGGTCGCGGCGATGACGGCGTGGAACACGCAGGCCCGGCCGGTCCCGGCCGACGGCGTGCGCGTCGCGCTGGCCGCGGCTCAGGAGAACACCGATCTGGTCGTGCTCGATCCGACCGCGCCCACCGAGTTCGTGGTGCGGCGCCCGGCCCTGTGGGCCATCGCCCAGTCCCTGCCCTGGACCCCCAGCTATGCCAGTCGCGACGTCGCGGATGCCTTTGCCGACTCCGTGGCCACCGAACTGAGTGTGCTCGGGGTTGAGCTGGCCCCCGGCGACCCGGCCGCCCGCCTCGCCGGACCGGAACTAATTGTGCGTCTCGAGCTCGTGGACGGCCTGACCCGCATCGAGCTCGACGCGACCCTCGCCCGGCTCGCGGCTCGCTGGTCATCGAGCGACGTCATCGCCACCCAGGTGGACTCCCTCACCGTGCAGCTGCTGCCCTCCGCCTAGGCGGCCTCTATCATCGTCGGCGGTTCCGGGCCCCGGGCTCCGGGCCCCGGGCTCCGCGCTCCGCGTTCCGCCCGCGCCCCCGCCCCCGCCACGGACGAATTCGACGGAGATTGTGGCAAAATCAGTCCTGGATGTCCGGGAAAGCCCGTTTTAGCTCAGAATCTCCGTCGAATTGGTTCGAGTGGCCCGGCTCAGGCGGATCGACGAGGATAGTCGTATGAACGAGGTTCTGCACCGATTCACTCCGGCCACCCGCGCCTGGTTCGCGCAGGCCTTCGCCGCACCCACCGAGGCCCAGCTCGGGGCGTGGGACGCCATCTCTCGGGGCTCGCACGCGCTGGTGGTGGCCCCCACCGGGTCAGGTAAGACCCTCGCCGCGTTCCTCTGGGCCATCGACCGCCTGGACGCGGATACTGCAGAGGCCGCAGATGTCTCGGAAGCCTCGGCGCGTCCTGACCGGGTCACCGCGCCGGGAACCCGCGTGCTCTACATCTCGCCGCTCAAGGCGCTCGGCGTCGACGTGGAACGCAATCTGCGGGCCCCGCTGGTGGGCATCGTCCAGGCTGCCGAGCGCCTCGGGTTCGCCCCGCCCCGGGTGACCGTCGGCGTGCGGTCGGGGGATACCCCGGCCACGGAACGCCGAAGCCTGGTCAAAACGCCGCCGGACATCCTGATCACCACGCCAGAATCGCTGTTCCTCATGCTCACCTCGGCGGCGCGGGAATCGTTGCGCGCCGTGGACACGGTCATCATCGACGAGGTGCACGCGGTCGCGGCGAGCAAGCGCGGCGCGCACCTGGCCGTCTCACTGGAACGGCTCGACGACCTGCTCGCCCGCCCGGCCCAGCGCATCGGACTGTCGGCTACCGTGCGACCGGCCGCCGAGGTCGCCCGGTTCCTCGGAGGGTCCGCACCGGTGGAGATCGTCGCACCGGTGTCGACCAAACGATTCGACCTCAGCGTGGTCGTTCCCGTCGACGACATGAGCCAGGTCGGCACGGTACCGGTGCGGGAGGGTTCAACGGCCGCCGCCGCCCCACAGACCGGGTCCATCTGGCCGCATGTGGAAGAGGCAATCGTCGACGAGGTGCTGGCGCACACCTCCTCGATCGTGTTCGCCAACTCCCGCCGTCTGGCCGAACGGCTGACCGCGCGCTTCAACGAGATCTACGCCCAACGCCTCGAGGACGAGCTCGTGCCCGCCGCGATGCCGGCCGTGATGACCGAGCGGATGCCTGCCCTCGTGCCCGTCCGCACTGCGGCACCCGGCCCGCCGGCCGCGCTCATGGGCGCCAGCGGCCAGAGCGCCGGGGCCGAGCCGCTGCTTGCCCGCGCCCACCACGGCTCCGTCAGCAAGGAGCAGCGCGCACTGATCGAAGACGACCTGAAAGCCGGGCGGCTGCGCTGCGTGGTGGCGACGTCCAGCCTCGAACTCGGCATCGACATGGGCGCCGTCGACCTGGTCGTGCAGGTGGAGTCGCCGCCGTCCGTGGCCAGCGGGCTGCAGCGAATCGGCCGGGCCGGGCACCAGGTGGGCGAGGTCTCCCGGGGCGTGATCTTCCCCAAACACCGGGCCGATCTCATCCATGCGGCCGTCGCCGCCGAGCGCATGGCCGCCGGCCTGATCGAATCCCTGCAGGTGCCGTCCAACCCACTCGACATCCTCGCCCAGCAGACCGTGGCGGCGACCGCCCTCGAACCCATCCACGCGGAGGAGTGGTTCGACACCGTGCGCCGCAGCGCCCCCTTCCACACCCTCCCGCGGTCGGCCTACGAGGCCACCCTCGACCTGCTTGCCGGCCGGTATCCCTCCGACCAGTTCGCCGAGCTGCGCCCCCGCATCGTCTGGGACCGGGAGACGGGCATCCTCACCGGGCGCCCGGGCGCGCAACGGCTCGCGGTGACCAGCGGCGGCACGATCCCCGACCGCGGCCTGTTCGGCGTCTTCATGGTCGGCGGCGACCAGGCCACCGGCCGCCGGGTGGGGGAGCTCGACGAGGAGATGGTCTACGAGTCCCGGGTCGGCGACGTCTTCGCCCTCGGTACGACGAGCTGGCGTATCCAGGAGATCACCCACGACCGGGTGCTCGTGCTGCCCGCCTTCGGTGAACCGGGGCGGCTGCCGTTCTGGAAGGGCGACGGCCTCGGCCGGCCTGCCGAGCTCGGTGAGGCGATCGGCGCGTTCCTGCGCGAGGTCTCGGCGCTCCCCGACGCGGAGGCCCGGGTGCGCTGCCGGGCCGGCGGCCTCGACGAGCGGGCCGTTGACAACCTCCTGGCCTTCCTCGCCGAGCAGCGCGCCGCGACCGGTCAGGTCCCGACCGATCGCACCCTCCTCGTCGAGCGGTTCCGAGACGAGCTCGGCGACTGGCGGGTGGTGCTGCACTCCCCGTTCGGCCTGCAGGTGCACGCGCCCTGGGCCCTCGCCGTGGGCGCCCGGGTGCGGGAGCGCTACGGGCTCGACGGGGCCTGCGTGGCCAGTGACGACGGCATCGTCGTGCGCATCCCCGACACCGAGTCCGACCCACCCGGAAG
Organism: Cryobacterium sp. TMT1-19; assembly: GCF_004403055.1. Classification (NCBI taxonomy): domain Bacteria; kingdom Bacillati; phylum Actinomycetota; class Actinomycetes; order Micrococcales; family Microbacteriaceae; genus Cryobacterium; species Cryobacterium sp. TMT1-19. Next base: position 25,505 of record NZ_SOHB01000041.1, on the reverse strand, counting down.
CTCCCTCTTCGTCTTCGACCCGACCGAGCTCGAACAGATGGTCACCGACGAAGTCGGCGGGTCGGCCCTGTTCGCCGCCCGGTTCCGCGAGTGCGCCGCGCGGGCACTGCTGCTCCCGCGCTACAACCCGGGCCGGCGGTCGCCGCTCTGGCAGCAGCGCCAGAAGGCCGCGCAGCTGCTCGACGTGGCCCGCACCTTCCCGACCTTCCCGATCATCCTCGAAACCGTGCGCGAGTGCCTGCAGGACGTCTACGACCTGCCCGCCCTCTTGGCCCTCACCCGCCGCATCGACAGTCGCGCCCTGCGCCTGGTCGAGACCCAGACGGATGCCGCGAGCCCGTTCGCGAGCACCCTCCTCTTCGGCTACGTGGCCGCGTTCATGTACGAGGGAGATTCCCCGCTCGCCGAGCGGCGCGCCACCGCCCTCTCGCTCGATTCCAGCTTGCTGGCCGAGTTGCTCGGTCGGGTGGAGCTGCGCGAGCTGCTCGACCCGGCCGTGATCGAGCAGACCGACCTGGAACTGCAGCGGCTGCCGGCCGACCGGAAGGCGCGCGGAGTCGAGGGCATCGCCGACCTGCTCCGCGGCCTCGGACCGCTCACCACGGCGGAGGTGGCCGCCCGCCTCGACCCCGCCGTGTCACCGGGCGCCGCCGAGGGCCTGCAGGTGCTTTTCGACGCCCGGCGCATCATCCCGGTCGGTTTCGCCGGGCAGCAGTGGTGGGCGGCCATCGAAGACGCCGCCCGGCTTCGCGACGCCCTCGGCGTCCCCCTGCCGCAGGGGGTCCCGGCCGTGTTCACCGAGCCGGTGCCGGACCCGCTCGGCGACCTGGTCAGCCGGTACGCCCGCACCCACGGCCCGTTCACTCTCACCGACGTGGCCGCGCGCTTCGGGCTCGGTCCGGCCGTGGCGCTCGTCGCCCTCCGGCGGCTGGCCGGGGCCCGCCGCCTCCTCGAGGGCGAGTTCCGGCCGCACGGCACCGGCAGCGAGTGGTGCGACGCCGAGGTGCTGAGGCGCCTCCGCCGCCGCTCCCTGGCCGCGCTCCGGCACGAGGTCGAGCCGGTCGACCAGGTCACAATGGGCCGGTTCCTGCCGGCCTGGCAGCATGTGGGCGGGCGCCTGCGCGGGATCGACGGGGTCGCATCCGTGATCGAACAGTTGGAGGGGGCGCGCATCCCGGCATCCGCCTGGGAGACGCTTGTGCTGCCTTCCCGCGTCGCAGACTACCGGCCGGGCATGCTCGACGAGCTCACCAATACGGGCGAGGTGCTCTGGGCCGGCGCCGGCACGCTGGCCGGCAACGACGGCTGGATCAGCCTGCACCTGCGCGACACGGCGCCGCTCACCCTGCCGTTGCCCACCCCGCTGGAGACCACTGCGCTCCAGCAGGAGATTCTGACCACCCTGGCCGGCGGCGGGGCCTTCTTCTTCCGTCAACTCGCGGATGCCGTCGGCAGCCAGGACGACGCCGGCCTCGCCGCCGCCCTCTGGGACCTGGTCTGGGCGGGACTGGTGGGCAACGACACCTTCGCCCCCGTACGCGCCCTGCTCTCCGGCGGGCGCGCGGCGCACAGCACCCGCCGGGCCGCCCCGCGAGCCCGGCTGCACGGCGGCCGCATCCCCGCGCGTAGCACCCTCCCGTCCCGCACCGGGCCACCGACCGTATCCGGGCGCTGGTCGATCGTTCCGGTCGCCGATGACTCGCCCACCCGTCGGGCGCACGCCCTCGGCGAGACCCTGCTCGAACGCTACGGCGTCGTCACCCGGGGCGCGGTGATGGGGGAGGGCGTGACGGGCGGCTTCGCCCTCGTCTACCGCACCCTCAGCGGCTTCGAGGAGATGGGGCGGTGCCGGCGCGGCTACTTCATCGAGGGTCTCGGGGCCGCCCAGTTCGCCACGGTCGGCACGATCGACCGGCTGCGCTCCTACGTCGCCGAGGCACAGCATCCGGAACCGGTGGCGATCACCCTCGCCGCCACCGACCCGGCGAACCCCTACGGCTCGGTGCTGCCCTGGCCTCCGCTGCCCGAGGGCACCGGGCACCGCCCCGGACGGAAGGCCGGCGCGCTGGTCGTGCTCGTCGACGGGGCCTTGGTGCTCTACGTCGAACGCGGCGGCAAGACCGTGCTCGCGTTCGACGGAGCGGCCGGGAACGGAGTGGCCGGGAATGGTGCCGACGGGAATGGTGCCGACGGGAACGGTGCCGACGGGAACCGTGAACCCGCCGTCGAAAATGGCGGACCGACTGCGGTCCTGACCCTCGCCGCCGCGACCCTTGCCGGCACGGTCACCGCCGGGCGGGTTCCGAAGCTCGGCGTGGAGACCGTCAACGGCGTGTTCGTGATCGGAACAGCGGTGGGCACCGCCCTGCTCGCGGCCGGATTCGGTGTCACCCCGCGCGGAGTGAAGCTGCATGCCTGAGGGTGACACCGTCTACCGCACCGCGTGGAACCTCGACCAGGCCCTGCACGGAGCCCGGCTCACCCGCTGCGACGTGCGGGTGCCGGCGTTCGCCACCGTCGACCTGACCGGGCAGACCGTGCACGAGGTTCTCAGCCGCGGGAAGCACCTGCTGATGCGCGTGGGGGAGGCCAGCATCCACTCTCACCTGAAAATGGAGGGGTCGTGGCACCTCTACCGTCATGGGAGCGCCTGGCGCCGCCCCGCGTTCCAGGCGCGCATCGTTCTCGAGACGGTGGAGTGGGTGGCTGTGGGCTTCGAACTCGGGCTGCTCGAGGTGGTGCCGCTCAATCAGGAGGCCGCGCTCCTCGACTACCTCGGACCTGACCTCCTCGGCCCCGACTGGGATGCGGCCGAAGCCGTGCGTCGCCTCGAATCACGTCCCGCGCAACCCATCGCGGTGGCGCTCGCCGACCAGGGCAACCTCGCCGGGCTCGGCAACGTTTACGTGAACGAGCTGGGTTTCCTTCGCGGCCTGCTGCCGTCCCGGCCGGTGGCCGAGGTGACGGATGTCCTGGGCCTCGTCGCTCTCGCCCGCCGCCTGATCCTGGCGAACCGTGACCGCACCGAGCGGATCACGACCGGCAATGCCCGGCGCGGCATGCAGAGCTGGGTCTACGGCCGCGCCGGCCAGCCCTGCCGGCGCTGCGGTACCGCGGTCGAGCAGGGCCGGCTCGGCCGCACCGAGCTCGAATTGCGGGTCACCTACTGGTGCCCGCGCTGCCAGACCTGAGCTCGTGGCCCCGTAGCGGCTCTGGCCCGAACCAATTCGACCGCAGAAACCCCCGCCGGAGTCGACGGGGTTTTCCACGGTGCCAGGTCACTTCAGGGAGCCGCACCGCGACCCATCCGAGCCGGCTGTTCGTCCCTAGTTGACCGGCCCGGTAAACTTTTCGCCCGGACCCTGGCCGATCGCGTCGGGGATGGCCGAGGCCTCCCGGAACGCCAGCTGCAGCGATCGCAGACCGTCGCGCAGGCTGCGCGCGTGCATGTCGGCGATGTCGGGGGCCGCGGCGGTGATCAGGCCGGCGAGGGCCGTGATCAGCTTGCGCGCCTCGTCAAGGTCGGTCTGGTTCTCCGGGTCGTCGGCCAGGCCCACCTTGACCGCGGCGGCGCTCATCAGGTGAACGGATGCCGTCGTGATGATCTCCACGGCCGGCACGTCGGCGATATCGCGTGTTGCCTGGGCTGCATCCTGCTCGTTGCTGTTGGTCACTGCATTCCTCTGTTAGACTCGACCGGGCTCCGAGATGCAAGTCTCGGTACGAAAGTGGATAATCTCCCACCCGCGCATACCGCTTCATAAAGGTTACCGGGTAGTTGCACTCCGCCTTCGCGGCGCTGGACTCCAACAGGAATCCGGTCCACGTGGGTAGACAGGGTGTCGTCTGTGATATTCGGGCAGTTTTCTCCGACTATCCAGACGCGTTTTTCCTCTCTTCGTCTCCGGGCGACATCCGTCTCCTGGCTGTAGCCACGATGCATGAGAAGAGGAGAGACGCATCAGCGATCCCCGTACAAATGACCGTATCCGCGTCCCCGAAGTCCGTCTCGTTGGTCCTAACGGCGAGCAGGTAGGGGTCGTGGCCATCGATGTTGCGCTGCGCCTTGCACAGGAGGCCGATCTTGACCTCGTCGAGGTTGCACCGACCTCGAAGCCGCCCGTTGCCAAGATCATGGACTACGGCAAGTTCAAGTACGAGGCTGCGCAGAAGGCCAAGGAGGCCCGGCGCAACCAGGCGAACACGATCCTGAAAGAGGTTCGTTTCCGTCTCAAGATTGATAAGCACGACTACGAGACCAAGCGCAAGCGCGCCGAGGGCTTCCTGAAGGCCGGTGACAAGGTCAAGGCCATGATTCTGTTCCGTGGCCGCGAACAGTCCCGCCCCGACCAGGGCGTACGTCTGCTCCAAAAATTTGCCGAGGATGTCGCCGAGTTTGGTTCCGTGGAATCGAGCCCGACCATTGACGGTCGAAACATGGTCATGGTCGTTGGCCCGCTGAAGAACAAAGCGGAAGCCAAGGCCGAGATCAACGCACACAAGGCTGCCGATCGGGCAGAAAAGGTTGCCGACAAGGCTGACAAAGTTGCTGATAAGGCAGCGAAACTGGAGGAAAAAGATGCCTAAGATGAAGACCCACTCCGGGACGAAGAAACGCTTCAAGGTCACCGGTTCCGGCAAGATCATGAAGCAGCAGGCCGGCCTGCGCCACAACCTCGAGGTCAAGAGCACCCAGCGCAAGTCCCGCCTGAACCACGACCAGGTGCTGGCCAAGGCCGACACCAAGGTCATCAAGAAGCTTCTCGGTCGCTAGACCCGTACCCCGTAAGGAACTAAGAAAATGGCAAGAGTCAAGAGGGCCGTAAACGCCCATAAGAGCCGTCGCGTTATTCTCGAGCGCGCCAAGGGTTACCGCGGTCAGCGCTCGCGTCTGGTCACCAAGGCCAAGGAGCAGCTCACTCACTCCTTTACCTATAGCTACCGTGACCGTCGTGCACGCAAGGGTGACTTCCGTCGCCTATGGATCCAGCGGATCAACGCTGCGTCCCGCGCGAACGGCCTGACCTACAACCGTCTGATCCAGGGTCTCGCCCTGGCCGGCATTCAGGTCGACCGTCGCATCCTGGCCGAGCTGGCCGTCAACGAGCCCGCCACGTTCGCGGCCATCGTCGAGAGCGCCAAGGCAGCACTGCCCGCCGACACGTCGGCACCCCGGGTCGCCGCGTAGCTGTCAGCCGGCACCAGCACTATCACGCACTCTCCACGGGAGCGGGCCCCGCGCCCGCTCCCGTTTTGCGTGCCCGGGGCCGGTTCGCCGGGTCACCGCGTGTGCCCCGAGCGGGAACACAGCCGCCCCGCCCCGGCAAGTAAGCTGGAGGCATGCTAGATAATCCCCGTTCTCCGCGCGTGCGGGCTGTCGCGAAACTGGCGAATCGAGCCGCTCGCTCCGAGGCGGGGCTGTTCCTCCTGGAAGGACCCCAGTCGGTCTCCGAGGCCCTCAACTTCCGGCCCGACCTTGTTGTGGAGCTCTTCGTGACCCCCACCGCCCTCGAGCGGCACCCCGAGATCGCCCAGGTCGCCCAAGAGGTGGGCGCCGAGCTCGAATTCGTCACCGAGCAGGTGCTCGAAACGATGGCCGACACGGTCACGCCGCAGGGTTTCATCGCGGTGTGCCGTCAGTTTCCCACCTCGGTCAAGGACATCTTCGCCAACGAGCCCAAGCTCATCGCCATCCTCGAAGAGGTGCGCGACCCCGGAAACGCCGGCACCATCATCCGTGCCGCGGATGCCGCCGGCGCCGACGCCGTGATCCTCACCGGCCGCAGCGTGGACCTGTACAACCCGAAGGTCGTGCGCTCCTCGACCGGCTCGATCTTCCACCTCCCCGTCGCCGTCAGCGCGACGCTCTCGGACGTGCGCGAACGGGCCCGGTTCGCCGGCCTGCAGATCTTCGCCGCCGACGTCAAGGGCACCGATTTGCTCGCTGCCCGCACCGAGGGGCTTCTGGTCGCTCCGACGGCGTGGCTGTTCGGCAACGAAGCCCGCGGACTGACCGACGAAGATCTCGCCGTGGTCGACCGGTCCATTTCTGTTCCCATCTACGGTCACGCCGAATCGATGAACCTGGCGACGGCCGCCAGTGTTTGCCTGTATGAAAGCGCGTTTGCTCAGCGCAGCTGATTATCACAGCTCGGTAACCACCGGCTTGGTGGTTCTGAGAAACCCTGTTCTAGCCTAGATTTGGGACATGGAGCCTACAGAATCTGCGCCGGCGACGTCCAACATCACGGTGTTGCGCGGTGAGCCTCTCGTCGTGATCAGCGACGTGGACAAGCACTACGGTGACCTTCACGTGCTGAAGAAGATCAACGCCGTGGTCAACCGCGGCGAGGTCGTGGTGGTGATCGGGCCGAGTGGCTCCGGCAAGTCCACCCTCTGCCGGGCCATCAACCGGCTTGAGACCATCGACGCGGGCGTCATCACGATCGACGGCGTCAAGCTGCCGGCCGAGGGCAAGGCGCTGGCCAAGCTGCGCGCGGACGTCGGAATGGTGTTCCAGGCGTTCAACCTCTTTGCCCACAAGACCGTCCTCGAGAACGTCACCCTCGGACCGATCAAGGTGCGCGGCCTGTCGAAGGCCGAGGCCGAGAAAAAGGCCATGGTCCTCCTCGAGCGCGTCGGCGTGGCCAACCAGGCCAAGAAGATGCCCGCCCAGCTCTCCGGTGGACAGCAGCAGCGGGTCGCGATCGCACGGGCCCTCGCCATGGACCCGAAGGTCATCCTGCTCGACGAGCCCACCAGTGCGCTCGACCCCGAGATGATCAACGAGGTGCTCGAGGTCATGATCAACCTGGCCAACGACGGCATGACCATGATCGTCGTCACGCATGAGATGGGCTTCGCCCGCCGCGCCGCCGACCGGGTCATCTTCATGGCCGAGGGCGAGATCGTCGAGGAGACCACGCCCGAACAGTTCTTCACCAACCCCCAGAGCTCGAGAGCGAAGGACTTCCTCTCCAAAATACTTGCCCACTAACCGGTGTGCAGGACGACACAGCAATCAGGAGATACCCATGAGACTCACTAAAGGTCTAATGATTTCGGCCATTGCCCTCGCGAGCGTTCTCACGTTGAGCGGATGTACCGATTCCGCCCAGACGCCCGAGGCCGCACCGGTCGAGGAAACGGTTGAGTTCGAAGCCGGCACCTCCATGGCCGCGTTGAACGAGGCCGGGGCGATCACCATCGGCACCAAGTTCGACCAGCCGCTGTTCGGCCTCAAGGGCCCGGACAACAACCCGGTCGGCTTCGACGTCGAGATCGGCAAGCTCATCGCCGCAAAACTCGGCATCTCCGCCGACAAGATCAAGTGGACCGAGACCGTCTCGGCCAACCGCGAGCCCTTCCTCCAGAACGGCCAGGTTGACCTTGTCGTCGCGACCTACACGATCAACGACACCCGAAAGGAGGTCGTCGACTTCGCCGGACCGTACTACCAGGCCGGCCAGGACCTGCTTGTGCTCGCCGGCAACCCCGACAAGATCACCGGCCCGGAAGACCTCGCCGGCAAGCCCGTCTGCACCGTAAGCGGCTCGACGTCGGAGAAGAACATCGCCGCGTACACCGACAACGTGATCGCGACCGACACCTACTCCAACTGCTTGGGCCCGCTCCGCAGCGGCGAGGTTGTCGCCGTGACCACGGACAACGTTATCCTGGCCGGCCTCGCCGACCAGAACGCCGGTGAGTTCGAGGTTGTCGACAACCCCTTCACCAAGGAGCCCTACGGCATCGGCGTGAAGAAGGACGACACCGAGTTCCGCACCTTCATCAACGATGTGCTCGATGAGGCGTACGAGGATGGCACGTGGGCCGAAGCCTGGGAAGCGACCGCCGGTACCGTGCTCGAGACCCCGACCCCGCCGGCAGTCGACCGGTACTAGTCGCCGAAAGCAGCACCTGCTGATCGGGGCGGCCGCGCCGCACGGGAGGCCGCCTCGACCAGCACCTTTTTCCCGGAACCCGCACGACCCAACCGCACGACATCCAGATAGTCACTACAGAAGAGGAGGTGAGTTGTGGACGCAGTCATCGAAAACCTGCCCCTGTTTCTGGAGGGCTTCAGAAATACGTTGGGCCTTCTGCTTCTGGCCGGCACGGGAGCGCTCGTGTTCGGCATCATCATCGCTGCCATGCGCATCTCGCCCGTCGCATCCCTGCGCGGATTCGCCACCGTCTACACCGAGATCGTGCGCAACACCCCGCTCACGCTGGTGCTGTTCTTCTGCGCCTACATCCTGCCCTACCTCCAGTTCAGCCCAGGCTACTTCGTGCTCGCCACGATCGGACTCACCGTCTACACCTCGCCGTTCGTCGCCGAAGCCCTGCGCTCGGGCGTCAACGGTGTGCACGTGGGTCAGGCCGAGGCCGCCCGCAGCGTGGGTCTGACCTTCACGCAGACCCTCTCGTTCGTCGTCATGCCCCAGGCGGTGCGCATGGTCATCCCGCCGCTCATCAATGTGTTCATCGCCTTGACGAAGAACACCTCGGTCGCCGGCGCCTTCTTCGTCTTCGAACTCTTCGGCGCCGCCCGTAAGATCACCAACGATCGCGGCGATGAGGTGCTCGCGATCTTGCTCGCCGTGGCAGTCTTCTACCTCCTGGTCACCATCTCGCTCGGCCTGATCGCCGGTCGGGTCGAGAAGAAGGTGGCGGTTCTCCGATGACTTCCGTGCTTTACGACGCTCCGGGCCCCAAGACCATCTTCCGTTCCCGGCTGTTCTCCGTGGTGGCCGGCCTCGTCATCGCCGCCGGCCTGGTCTGGCTGATCCTGGCGCTGGGTGCGCCCAAGACCAGCGCCAACGGCGCCGTTCAGCCGGGCCTCTGGGACGTCTCCCGGTGGGACGTCTTCGCCGACCGCGAGGTCTGGCGCACGCTCGGCCGCGGAGCGCTGAACACCCTCCGAATGGCCGGCGTCGCCGCCGCGTTCGCCCTGGTGCTCGGTGTGCTGTTCTCCTTCGGGCGCGTCTCCGACACTAAATGGATTGGGATCCCGACCACGGTCGTGCTCGAATTCGTGCGCGGCATGCCCGTACTGCTGATGATGCTTTTCATCCTCCTCGTCTTCTCCACCGGCTCCTTCTGGGCCGGTGTCGCCGCCCTCTCCGTCTATAACGGCGCGATCATCGGCGAGGCGCTGCGGGCCGGCATCAAAAGCCTGCCTCGCGGCCAGCGCGAGGCTGGGCTGGCCATCGGGCTCACGCCCGTGGCAACCCGGTTCCGGATCGAGTTCCCGCAGGCGTTCCGGCAGATGCTGCCGATCATCATCGCGCAGCTCGTCGTGCTTCTCAAGGACACGTCCCTGGCGTTCGTGGTCGGCTACGAGGAGCTCCTCCGCAGCGGGCTGTACAACCTGACGAACTTTTTCGGCAGCCGGTACTCCTTCTCCTTCTTCCTCGTCGTGCTCGCGATCTACCTGACGATGAACCTACTGCTCTCCTGGCTGGCCCGCGTCATCGCCCGCCGCACCGGCTCCAAGTCCGGCGGCGTCACCACGGACACGAAGGCGCCGCCTGAGAAGCCCCTCGATCCCGAGGTGGTCTACCCCGCTGCGCTCGGCAACCAGATGGGCGCCCGGGGTCTTTAGCGGCACTAAACTTGTGCCTTGTGTCTGACCCCACTGAGATCTCTGAACCAGTCGTGAGCGCGGCCGTCGACGCCGCACTCGCCGCCATTGACGCCGCGAACGACTCCGCGGCCCTGAAAACCGTGCGCACCGAGCACACCGGCGAGGCCTCCCCGCTGGCCCGGCTCAACGCGCTGATGCGCGGCGTGCCGAACAACCAGAAGGCCGCCGCCGGCAAGCTCCTCGGCCAGGCCCGAGGTGCCGTCGCCCAGGCGTTCGCCGCCCGCGAGGCCGCGATCACCGAGGCTGAGGCAACCGCTCAGCTCGCGGCCGAAACGGTCGACGTGACCGCGGCGGCCTCCACCTGGAAGCCCGGAGCGCGGCATCCGCTCACCCTGTTGCAGGAGCGCGTCGCGGATGTCTTCGTCGGCATGGGCTGGGAGGTCGCCGAGGGCCCCGAGCTCGAGAGCGAGTGGTTCAACTTCGACGCCCTCAATTTCGACGAGGACCACCCGGCCCGTGCCATGCAGGACACGTTCTTCATCGACCCACCCGAGGCACACCTGGTACTGCGCACCCACACCTCGCCGGTACAGCTGCGTGCGCTGTTGTCGCGCGAACTTCCCGTTTACGTCGTCGCGCCCGGCCGGGTGTTCCGCACCGACGAACTTGACGCCACGCACACGCCCGTGTTCCACCAGATCGAGGGCATCGCCGTCGACAAGGGCCTGACCATGGCGCACCTGCGCGGCACCCTCGACCACTTCGTGCAGGCCATGTTCGGCCCCGAGGCGAAGGTGCGCCTGCGCCCCAACTACTTCCCGTTCACCGAGCCGAGCGCCGAACTCGACCTGTGGCACCCGACCTTCAAGGACGGCGCCCGCTGGATCGAGTGGGGCGGCTGCGGCATGGTCAACGCCAATGTGTTGCGTTCCGCCGGGATCGACCCGGAGGTCTACTCCGGATTCGCGTTCGGCGTCGGCGTCGAACGGGCATTGATGTTCCGAAATGATGTGAAGGATATGCACGACATGGTCGAAGGCGACGTCCGGTTCAGCCAGCAGTACGGGATGACCGTCTGATGCGCGTACCACTGAGCTGGCTGGCTGAGTTCGTCGACCTGGCCCCGGGCACCACGCCCGAGGACGTGCACGCCGCCCTGGTGAGCGTGGGCCTCGAAGAGGAGGAGATCCACCGCTTCGAGCTGACCGGGCCGATCGTGGTCGGCCAGGTGCTCGAGTTCGTCGGCGAGGAGCAGACCAACGGCAAGACCATCAACTGGTGCCAGGTGCGCGTCGCCGCTGACGGCGAGCTCGCGGCCGACGGCGGCCCGGCCGTGCACGGCATTGTCTGCGGCGCCCACAACTTCGTCGTCGGCGACAAGGTCGTCGTGACCCTGCCCGGCGCCGTGCTGCCAGGTCCGTTCCCGATCGCGCCCCGCAAGACCTACGGCCACGTGTCCGACGGCATGATCGCCTCGGCCCGCGAACTCGGCCTCGGCGACGAGCACGACGGCATCCTGGTGCTCGGCAGCCTCGGCCTCGACCCCGAGATCGGCACGGATGCGATCAGCCTGCTGGGCCTGGACGACACCGCCGTCGAGATCAACGTCACGCCCGACCGGGGCTACGCCTTCTCGATCCGTGGCGTCGCTCGCGAGTACGCGCACGCCACCGGGGCTGCCTTCCGCGACCCGGCGTTCTCCGTCACCGCGGACGCGTCCACGGTCGCCTTCCCGGTCACCATCGCCGATCAGGCCCCGATCCGCGGTCGCGTCGGCGCGAGCGTGTTCGTCACCCGCGCGGTGCGCGGCGTGGACCCCACCCGACCGTCTCCGGCGTGGCTGATCGCCCGCCTGAAGCTGGCCGGCATCCGTTCGATCTCGCTGATCGTCGACGTCACCAACTACGTGATGATCGAGCTCGGCCAGCCGATCCACGGCTACGACCTTGACAAGCTGGCCGGCGGTATCACCGTGCGTCGCGCAGAACCGGGCGAGAAGCTCGTCACCCTCGACGACGTCACCCGCATCCTCAACGCCGAAGACTTGCTGATCACCGACGAGTCCGGACCGATCGGTCTGGCCGGCGTAATGGGCGGTCAGAGCACCGAGATCGGTTCCGCGACCACGAATGTGCTGATCGAGGCCGCGAACTTCGACCCGGTATCGATCGCGCGCACGGCCCGCCGGCACAAGCTTCCCAGCGAGGCATCCCGCAGGTTCGAGCGCGGGGTGGACCCGGCCGTGGCCGCGGTCGCCGCCGCCCGCGTCGTTCAGTTGCTGGTCGAGCTCTCCGGGGGAGAAGCCGACGGCCTCGGCTCCCTGCACGACGCCACGCCCGACGCCGAGCCGATCTTCCTGCCGACCGGCTTCATCTCTGGCCTGATCGGACTCGACTACACCCGCGAGGAGGTGCGCACCTCGCTGGCCGAGATCGGCGCCTCGATCGAGGAGACCGAGATCGGGATGAACGTCACCGCCCCGAGCTGGCGCCCCGACCTGACGGACAAGTGGACCCTGGCCGAGGAAGTCGCCCGCATCGTCGGTTACGACCGCATCCCCTCGGTGCTGCCCGTCGCCCCGCCCGGGCGCGGCCTCACCCACGCGCAGACCCTGCGCCGCCAGGTGGCGCAGACCCTGGCGGCCACCGGCCACACCGAGGTGCTCGCGTACCCGTTCGTGGCGGAGAAGTCGAACAACCTGTTCGGGCTGCCCATCGGCCCTGCTGTTCCGCAGATCCGGGTTGCCAACCCGCTCGACGGAGAGGCGCCGTTCCTGCGCACGTCGATCCTGCCCGGGCTGCTGCAGATCGCACACCGCAACCGCTCGCGCGGCCTCACCGACCTGGCCGTCTTCGAACTGGGCCTGGTGTTCCGGCCGGTGGCGGGCATCCGTTACGGCGGCTCCGTCGTGCCGCCCGGCGCGGTGCGCCCGAGCGCGCAGCTGGAGGCCGAGCTCAACGCGGGCATCCCGCCGCAGCCTCTGTCGGTGGCGGTCGTGCTGACCGGCTCCGTCGTGCGGCACCAGCCGGGGCAGCCCGCCGTGGCTGCAAGCTGGCAGCACGCCCTCGCCGCGGTGCAGCAGGTCGCGCTGGCCGCCGGCGTTCCGATCACGGTTCGCCAGGGTTCGCACCAGGCCATGCACCCCGGCCGCACCGCCGAGCTGTTCGTGACGACGGATGCCGGCACGACCTCGGTCGGCTACGCCGGCGAACTGCTGCCCAGCATCGCCCGCGACGCGGACCTGCCCGCGGTCGTCGCGGTTGCCGAGATCGACCTGACCGCCGTGTTCGCGGAGGCCGGCGCCGAGCTGCGCGCCACACCGATCGCCACGATGCCGGCCGCCACACAGGACCTGTCCCTCGTGGTCGACGCCGGCGTGCCGGCCGGCGACGTGCTCCGCACGCTGCTCGAGGGCTGCGGGCCGCTGCTCGACCACGCCGAACTCGTCGACGATTACCGCGGCACGGGCGTGCCGTCCGGGCGCAAGTCACTGACGTTCGCGCTGCGGTTCCGGGCGCCGGAGCGCACCCTCACCGCCGCGGAGGCCAGCGACGCCAAACTCGCCGGCGTCGCGGTGGCCGCCGCCCGCTTCGGGGCCACTCTCCGCGAGTAGCGCGAATAGCGCGAGTAGCGCGAGTGGCGCGGGCTGGCGCCCGCTCCGCGCGCCGAGTGTCGCCCGTTTTGCCGAGAGTCACCGCCCGGGCGGCGATTATCGGCGCGAACGGCGATTCTCGGCGCGCGGGGCGGCGCGCTAGGTTGGGAACATGTCTTTTTCGGTGGCGGTGGCAGGTGCGAGTGGCTACGCGGGCGGTGAATTGTTGCGTCTGTTGGCCGGGCACCCCGACTTCGAGGTGCGCACGGTTACGGCGCACAGCACTGCCGGGCAGCGTCTGATCGACGCGCAGCCGCACCTGCGCTCGCTCGCGCACCTCACCCTGGTCGACACGACGCCCGAAACCCTCGCCGGGCACGATGTGGTGTTCCTCGCCCTGCCCCACGGGGCATCCGGTGCCCTCACCGCGCACCTTTCCGCCGACACGCTCGTCGTGGACTGCGGTGCCGACCATCGGCTCGAAAGTGAGAGCGACTGGGCGGCGTTCTACGGGGGCGACTACTTCGGCGCCTGGACCTACGGCGTGCCCGAGCTCCCGGTGGTCGGCGGCACGCAGCGCACCCGGTTGGCCGGCTCCCGCCGCGTCGCCGCCCCCGGCTGCAACGCGAGCACGGTGGCGTTGGCGCTGGCGCCGGGCATCCGTGCCGGGGTGATCGAGCCCGAAGACTTGGCCGCGGTGCTCGCGGTCGGACCCTCCGGCGCCGGCAAGAGCCTGACGCTGCAGAACCTCGCAAGCGAGATCCTCGGCTCCGCGAACCCCTACGCGGTCGGCGGCGTGCACCGCCACATTCCCGAAATCCAGCAGAGCCTGCGCTGGGCAGGGGCCTCGAACCCGACCATCTCATTCACCACGGTGATCGTGCCGATGTCGCGGGGCATCCTCTGCACCGCGACGGCCCGTCTCGTGCCCGGTACATCCGGCGCCGCGGTGCGCGCCGCCTGGGAGGCGACCTACGCCGACGAACCGTTCGTGCATGTGCTGCCGGAGGGCCGATTCCCGCGCACTGGCGACGTGCTCGGCGCCAACACCGCGCTGATCGGCCTCGCCGTCGACGAGGCCGTGGGCCGCGTCGTGACGATCACCGCCGTCGACAATCTCACCAAGGGCACCGCCGGTGCCGCCATCCAGTCCGCCAACCTGGCGTTGGGACTGCCCGAAACCACGGGCCTGAGCACGAATGGAGTTGCCCCATGAGTGTCACCGCCCCCGCCGGGTTCGCCGCCGCCGGAGTCACCGCCGGCCTGAAACAGTCCGGCGGGCTCGACCTCGCCGTCGTGCAGAACCTCGGCCCGCTCACCAGCGCGGCCAGCGTTTTCACCAGCAACCGGTGCAAGGCGAACCCGGTGCTCTGGAGCGAGCAGGTCATGAAGGGCGGCCGAGTCAAGGCCATCGTGCTCAACTCGGGCGGCGCGAACTGCTACACCGGCAGCATCGGCTTCCAGACCACGCACGCCACCGCCGAGGCCATCGCCGACCGCTTGGAGATCTCCGCCGGCGAGGTGCTGGTCTGTTCCACCGGCCTGATCGGCGAACAGCTCGACCTGGGCAAGATCACCGCCGGCGTGTGGGACGCGACCCTCGCGCTGCAGGGTGAGAAGGCCACCTCCGACGCCGCCGGCCTGGCCGCGGCGCAGGCGATCATGACCACCGACACCACACCCAAGCAGACCATGCTCGTTTCCGACACCGGCTGGACCATCGGCGGCATGGCCAAGGGCGCGGGCATGCTCGCGCCTGGCCTGGCCACCATGCTCGTGGTGCTGACCACCGATGCCGTGCTCGACTCCGAGCAGCTGGACGTGGCCCTCCGCCAGGCCACCCGGGTCACGTTCGACCGCCTCGACTCCGACGGCTGCATGTCCACCAACGACACTGTCACCCTCCTCGGCTCCGGGGCGAGCGGGGTCACCGCCGACCTGGCCGAATTCACGGATGCCCTCATCGCCATCTGCCAGGACCTCACCCTGCAGCTGCAGGCCGACGCCGAGGGGTCTGCCCACGACGTCGCCATCACGGTGCGGCACGCCGGCACCGAGGCCGACGCCGTCACGGTCGCCCGCGCGGTCTCCCGCAGCAACCTGTTCAAGACCGCGATCTTCGGCAACGACCCGAACTGGGGCCGCGTGCTCGCGGCGGTCGGTACGACGGATGCCGCCTTCGACCCCTACGGCATCGACGTCGCCATCAACGGCGTGCAGGTCTGCACCGCGGGGGAACCCGACCAGCCGCGCGAGCTCGTCGACCTGACCCCCCGCTCGGTCTCCGTGCTGATCGACCTGCACGAGGGCGACGAGACGGCCACCATCTGGACCAACGACCTCACCCACGCCTACGTCGAAGAGAACAGCGCGTACTCGAGTTGAACCCGGTCCACGAAACCCCCGGCGACGAGACGACCCCAGGCGACGAGACGAACAGCCGGGCGGAGGCAGCCGTCAAGGCCGCCACGCTGATTGAGTCGCTGCCCTGGCTCAAGCGGTTCCACGACCAGATCATCGTGGTCAAGTTCGGCGGCAACGCCATGGTCAGCGAGGAACTGCAGCGCGCGTTCGCCGAAGACATGGTGTACCTGCGTTATGCCGGCATCCGCCCCGTCGTCGTGCACGGCGGCGGCCCGCAGATCTCCGCGATGCTCGACCGCCTCGGCATCGCGAGCGAGTTCCGCGGCGGCTACCGGGTGACCACGCCCGAGGCGATGGACGTCGTGCGGATGGTGCTCACCGGCCAGATCAACCGCGAGCTGGTCAGCCGCATCAACCAGCACGGCCCACTGTCGGCCGGGCTGTCCGGCGAGGACGCCGGACTGTTCCAGGGCCGTCGCCGCGGCACCGTCATCGACGGCCTCGGGGTTGACCTCGGCCTCGTCGGCGACGTGATCGGCGTCGACCCCGAGGCCGTGCTCGCCCAGCTCGCCGCCGGCCGCATACCGGTCGTCTCCTCGATCGCACCCGACACGGATGTCCCGGGCCAGTCCCTGAACATCAACGCCGACGCCGCCGCCGCGGCCCTCGCGGTCGCGCTCGGCGCCGCCAAACTGGTCATCCTGACCGATGTCGCGGGGCTGTACAGCGACTGGCCCAACCGCGACTCGCTGGTGTCGGTCATCGACGTGGACTCGCTTCGCTCCCTGCTGCCGGGCCTCGAGTCGGGAATGATCCCCAAGATGACGGCCTGCCTCGACGCGGTCGAGGGTGGCGTCGCGAAGGCGGCCATCATCGACGGCCGGGTACCACACTCGATCCTGCTCGAGGTCTTCACCGGCAGCGGGATCGGAACCGAAGTGGTCCCGGCATGAGGAATACGCACCCAGAATCAAGCACTGCACAGATGGCCGACTCCGGAACCCCCGACTGGCGCGAGCGTTTCAGCGCCGTCATGATGCACACGATCGCACCGCCGCTGGCGATGCTCGTGCGCGGGAAGGGGTGCTACGTCTGGGACGACGAGGGCACGAAGTACCTCGACTTCCTCGCCGGAATCGCCGTGAACTCGCTCGGCCACGCGCATCCGGCTCTCGTCGCCGCGGTCACCGACCAGGTCGGCCGGCTTGCCCACGTCTCGAACTACTTCGCGTCGCCACCGCAGCTGGAACTGGCCGAACGGCTCAAGCGCCTCACCGGTGCGGGACAGGCCGGCCGGGTCTACTTCTGCAATTCCGGCGCCGAGGCCAACGAAGCCGCATTCAAGCTGGCCCGGCTGAACACCGGCGGTGGCAACCGAACCCGCATCCTCTCCCTGCACGACTCGTTCCACGGCCGCACGATGGGGGCGCTCGCCCTCTCCGGCAAGCCGGCCATGCGCGAGCCGTTCCTGCCCGTCCCCGAGGGGGTCGAGCACATCCACGCCACGCTCGAGGGGCTGGATGCCGCGATCGACGAGACCGTCGCCGCCCTCTTCCTCGAGCCCGTGCAGGGCGAGGCCGGGGTGGTCGACCTGCCCGCAGGGTTCCTGCGCCGCGCCCGCGAACTGTGCACCCGAAACGGCGTGCTGCTCATCCTCGACGAGGTGCAGACCGGCGCCGGCCGCACCGGCGAGTGGTTCGCCTACCAGCACGACGGTATCCAGCCGGATGCGCTCACGCTGGCGAAGGGGATCGGCGGCGGCCTGCCCATCGGCGCCCTCGTCACCTTCGGGGCGGCGTCGGAGCTGTTCCAGCGCGGCCAGCACGGCTCGACCTATGCCGGCAACCCGCTCGTCACGGCCGCCGCCAACGCCGTGCTCGGCGCCATCGAGGCCGACGGCCTGGTCGCCAACGCCGCGCGGCGCGGCGAGCAGCTGCGGGAAATCCTCGCCGGGTTCGGCTCCCCCCTCATCGGCGAGGTGCGCGGCCGCGGGCTCCTACTCGGTGTCGGGCTGACCGAACCGGTCGCCACCCGCCTGGCGGCCGCGGCCCACAGCAACGGCTTGATCGTGAACGCCGCAAACGAGTCCACCATCCGTCTGGCCCCGCCCCTCATCGTCGGCGACGACGAACTGGCCGATTTCGAGTGCCGATTCGGGCTCGCTCTGGCCAGCCTCTAGAGTTGAACGATCTATTCCCCAGAAGCGAAAGTGACGCCGTGACCCGCCATTTCCTGCGCGACGACGACATCTCACCGGACGAACAGGCCGAGATCCTCGACCTTGCCCTGGAACTCAAGCGTGACCGATTCGCGGTCAAACCTCTGGCCGGCCCGCAGACCGTGGCTGTCATCTTCGACAAGTCATCGACCCGCACCCGGGTCTCCTTCGCCGTGGGGATCGCCGACCTCGGCGGCAGCCCGTTGATCATCAGCACCGCGAACAGCCAGCTCGGTGGCAAGGAAACCGCCTCCGACACGGCCCGCGTGCTCGAACGCCAGGTGGCCGCGATCGTCTGGCGCACCTACGGCCAGGCCGGACTCGAGGAGATGGCCCTCGGCACCACGGTGCCCGTCGTCAATGCGCTGTCGGACGACTTCCACCCCTGCCAGTTGCTCGCCGACCTGCTCACCATCCGTGAGCACCGCGGCGACCTGGCCGGTCAGACCCTCGCGTTCCTCGGCGACGGCGCCTGCAACATGGGCCAGTCCTACCTGCTCGCCGGCGCGACCGCGGGCATGCACGTGCGCATCGCCTCCCCGGTCGGGTACACGCCCACCGACGAGGTCGTCGCGGATGCCGCGGCGATCGCCCTGCGCACCGGCGGCTCCGTGGAGCTCTTCACCGACCCGGTCGCGGCTGTCACCGGCGTCGACGTGGTCGTCACCGACACCTGGGTGTCGATGGGCAAGGAAGAGGAGAAGGCCACCCGCCTGGGCGACCTCGGTCGCTACCGTGTGGACGCCGCCCTGATGGCCCTCGCCAAGCCCGACGCGCACTTCCTGCACTGTCTGCCGGCTGATCGCGGTTACGAGGTGACCGCCGACGTCATCGACGGCGCGCAGAGCATCATCTGGGACGAGGCCGAAAACCGCCTGCATGCCCAGAAGGCGCTGCTCGTCTGGCTGCTCACCCAGAACAGCGCCTGAACGCCCCGGCGGGCGTCACAGCGTGACCGTAAACTTGAACAGATCGAATTTTTTAGGGAGAACCATGGCTGAACGCGTTGTGCTGGCATATTCGGGCGGTCTCGATACCTCGGTTGGCATCGGCTGGCTGAAGGATGCGACCGGCAAAGAGGTCGTGGCCCTCGCCATCGACGTGGGACAGAGCGGCGAGGATATGGACGTCATCCGCCAGCGCGCCCTGGACTGCGGCGCCGTCGAGTCCATCGTCGTCGACGCGAAGGACGAGTTCGCCAGCGACTACGTCGTGCCGGCCCTCAAGGCCAACGCGCTCTACCAGAAGCGTTATCCGCTCGTCTCCGCGCTCAGCCGCCCGCTGATCGCCAAGTACCTCGCCTCCACGGCCAAGGAGCTCGGAGCGAACAGCGTCGCGCACGGCTGCACCGGCAAGGGCAACGACCAGGTGCGCTTCGAGGCCGCCGTCGCCGCCCTCGCGCCCGAGCTCACCTCGCTCGCCCCGGTGCGCGATTTCGCCCTCACCCGGGACAAAGCCATCGAATACGCGGCGCTGCACAACCTGCCCATCGCACAGTCGAAGAAGAGCCCCTACTCGATCGACCAGAACGTCTACGGCCGTGCGGTCGAAACCGGCTTCCTCGAAGACCCGTGGAACGCCCCGATCGAAGACCTCTATACGTACACGCAGGACCCGGCCGTGACTCGCGAGCCCACCGAGGTCGTCATCAGCTTCGACCAGGGTGTTCCCGTCGCGATCGACGGCGTCGCCGTCACCCCGCTTCAGGCCATCGAAATGATGAACCTGCTCGCCGGCAACCAGGGCGTCGGACGGATCGACATCGTCGAGGACCGCCTCGTCGGCATCAAGAGCCGCGAGGTCTATGAGGCCCCCGCCGGCATCGCCCTGATCGCCGCGCACGAAGAGCTCGAGAATATGACCGTGGAACGTGACCTGGCCCGCTACAAGCGCACGGTCGAGTCCAAGTGGGCCGAACTCGTCTACGACGGCCTCTGGTTCTCCGGCCTGAAACGCGCACTCGACGTGTTCATCGACGAGACGCAGAAGCACGTGACCGGCGACATCCGTCTGAAGATGCATGCCGGCACCGCCGTCGTCACCGGCCGCAAGTCCACTCGGAGCCTCTACGACTTCAACCTCGCCACCTACGACACCGGGGACACCTTCGACCAGTCCATGGCCAAGGGTTTCATCGAGCTGTGGTCGCTGCCGAGCAAGATCTCGGCCCGCCGCGACCTCGCCGGCAAGTAGGGCTGACGTGGCTGGCGACACGGACACATACGAGAACCGCGCGGGCAAGGCGGGCGCCCTCTGGGGTGGCCGCTTCGCCGGGGGACCATCGCCGGAACTGGCGAAGCTGAGCAAGTCGACCCAGTTCGACTGGCCGCTGGCTCCCTACGACATCCGTGGTTCCCAGGCCCACGCGCGGGCCCTGGCCGCGGCCGGTTACCTGACCGCCCCGGAACTCGTCGCCATGATCGCCGGCCTCGACACGCTGATGCAGGCCGTGGTCGACGAGAGCTTCCTGCCCGCGGAATCCGACGAGGATGTGCATTCGGCCCTGGAACGCGGCCTGATCGACATCGTCGGCGTCGAACTGGGCGGCAAGCTGCGCGCCGGCCGCAGCCGCAACGACCAGGTCGCCACCCTGGTGCGGATGCTGCTGCGCGACAAGGCGAAGGGCATCTCCGCCCACGTCATCGACCTGATCGACGCCCTGGCGTCGCAAGCCGAGGCGAACGACGATGCCATCATGCCGGGCCGCACGCATCTGCAGCACGCCCAGCCGGTGCTGCTCGCCCACCACCTGTTCGCGCACTGCTGGCCGCTCGTGCGCGACCTCGAGCGGTTCACCGACTGGAACACGCGCGCCGACTACTCGCCCTATGGGTCGGGTGCCCTGGCCGGCAACACGCTCGGCCTCGACGCCAACCTGGTGGCGGCCGACCTCGGCTTCAGCGCCGTGGTCGAGAACTCGATCGACGGCACCGCGAGCCGCGACCTGGTCGCCGAGTTCGCGTACATCACCGCCCAGGTCGGTATCGACCTGTCCCGTCTGGCCGAGGAGATCATCCTCTGGAACACCCGCGAGTTCGGTTTCGTCACCCTCGACGACTCCTACTCCACCGGGTCGTCGATCATGCCGCAGAAAAAGAACCCGGACATCGCCGAGCTGGCCCGCGGCAAGTCGGGGCGCCTGATCGGCAACCTGACCGGTCTGCTGACCACTCTCAAGGGGTTGCCGCTCGCCTACAACCGCGACCTGCAGGAAGACAAGGAGCCCGTCTTCGACTCGATCGAGACGCTCGAGGTGCTCCTGCCGGCCTTCAGCGGAATGATCGCGACCCTGACCTTTCACACCGAACGGATGGCCGAGCTCGCCCCCCAGGGATTCTCCCTGGCCACCGACGTCGCCGAGTGGCTCGTCAAGCAGCAGGTCACGTTCCGGGACGCGCACGAAATCACCGGTTCGCTGGTGAAGTTCGCGGAGCGAAACGGGCTCGACCTGCACGAGGTGGACGACGCCGCGCTGCTCGCGCTGTCGCCGCACCTCACGCCGGACGTGCGCGAGGTACTCACCATCACCGGTTCGGTGTCCCGCCGCGACGGCCAGGGCGGGACCGCCCCGGTGCGCGTGGCCGAGCAGCGCGCGGCGCTCGTCATCCGGGTGCGCGCGCTGACGGCTGCGCTCGGCATGTGACACTCGCCGACGGCATTCTGGCGCGACCGGCGGTTGAGGTCGCGCCACAGTTGTTGGGCGCGCTGCTCGACCGCGCCGGGGTGCGGCTGCGCATCACCGAAGTGGAGGCCTACCTCGGGCCAGGGCTCGACCCCGGCTCGCACGCCTTCCGTGGCCAGACCCGGCGGAACGCGTCGATGTTCGGCCCGAGCGGCCACGTCTACGCGTACTTCAGCTACGGCATGCACGTCTGTGCGAACATCGTCTGCTCGCCGGGCGGCGAGGCGTCCGCCGTGCTGCTGCGCGCCGGCGAGATCGTCGACGGTGTCGCCGAGGCACGGATGCGCCGCCCCACCTCACGCAGCGACCGCGACCTGGCGCGCGGCCCGGCCCGGCTCACGCTGGCGCTCGGCATCGGGCTGGGAGACGACGGTGCGGACCTCGGTGAGGCGCCGTTCACGCTGACCCTGCCTCCCGAACCGGTCGCTTTCCGCAGCGGACCCCGCACCGGAGTGGGCGGCGCCGGCGGGAGAGCGGAGTATCCGTGGCGATTCTGGATCCCGGGCGACGCGTCGGTGTCGCCGTACCGGCGACATCCGAAGCTGGGCGCTGAGCCCGACTCTCGCTAGGCGCGCGTCGTCGACAGGCTCGCGCCGTGACCGGGACCCGCGCTGGGGCATCCGGCGTCACGCAATTACGGAGATTTTCGGGAAACGCGGGCTTCGGTGGCGTTCCGACCGGCGTGTCGCGAAAATCTCCGAGGTTACGTCAGCGCGATCGGCACGGATGTCCCGGGTCGCGCGGCAGGTTCGGGTCACCGGGTCCCGGCAAGCTCGACCGCCGACCGCCGACCGGCGCCTACGTCAGGGCAATCTGCACCAGGGCGGCGCACGCGCACGCCCAGATCAGGCTCGCCAGCGTGCCGATGATGAACCGCTCCCGGGCCTCGGCCGTGGCCAGCTCGGTGAAGCGGCCGACGCCCTTGATCGCCACGACGACCGCGATGGCCTCCGGGAAGCCCGCCAGGATCGCGCCGGCCACGGCGAGGCGCTCCAGGATTCCGATCATCAATCCACCGCGCAGCACCTCGTGCACGAAAGTGCCGTGCGTTCCGGCCGTCCCCTCACCATCGGATGCACCGGTGGCAACCGGTGCATCCGGTGCGCCGGCATCAACCCCGGACGCGCGGCCCGGCTCCGGCGTCACGGGAGCGCCGCCGTTCTCGACCAGGATCCCGCCGTGCTGGCCTTGGGGCACGGAGTTGTTCGTGGCCAGCCTCAGCGCAAGCAGCGCCGCCGGGCCGCCGCCGACCACGGCGAGACCGAGGGCCACCATGCCGAGGAGCACGCCCGACACGGTCGCGCCTCCGGGCGAGGGGAGGGCGGCGATCATCAGGGCCGCAGCGAGGGCGCCGCCGGAGACCGCGGCGAACTGCGGCTTCTGGTGCCGGAACGCGAGGATGGCGAAGACCAGCGAGCCGGTGGTGACGACCAGGAGGGACATCCAGTAGAGGTAGGCAACGATCGGGAAGGACGAGGAGATCATGCGGCAGGGTCCGTTTCGGTCGTGGCGTGCTCGAGGTTCTCCAGCAGCCTAACGAGTGCGGGCTGGGCGGACTGGTCGACCCTCCAGAGGGCGATTCGGATGCGCTGGCTGACGGCGGCGGGGGAAATGCCGAGCTCGGCGGCGATCTCCACTTGGGATATCCCGCTCGCCAGCAGGTCGATGGCCGCCCAGCCCTCCTGCGAGCGACGCTGGCGAAGGAGCAGCAGATTGGTGATGAGCGCTTCCACCCCGTCGGCGTCGAGCAGCGGAGCAGAGCGGCCAGCAGTACGGCCAGCAGTATGGCCAGCGGCCGGATCAACCTCGAGACTGAACCGGGCCTCGGCCTTCTTTGCCCGCGTCACGGCCGCCCGCGCCGCGACGAACGCACCGCCGGAGGCCTGCCGGGTTGTTTCTGGAAGAGGGGTTCGCACCTCGCCGATGCCGAGCCCGATGCTCCAATGGCCCGCGCGATGCAGCG
Organism: Cryobacterium sp. TMT1-19; assembly: GCF_004403055.1. Classification (NCBI taxonomy): domain Bacteria; kingdom Bacillati; phylum Actinomycetota; class Actinomycetes; order Micrococcales; family Microbacteriaceae; genus Cryobacterium; species Cryobacterium sp. TMT1-19. The sequence continues at coordinate 2,097 of NZ_SOHB01000041.1, read as the reverse complement.
CGAGAACGGCGGCAAGGGCCGTGCCGGCGTCGGGCAGCAGTAGCTGGATCTCATCGCCGGACGTCTGGTCGGGCGGCAGCGTGAACGCCGGGCCGTACGCGGCCACGAGCTCGGCGATCATCTCGCCGGCCCGATCGCGATCGTTGCGGCTGCCGACCTGGTCGGCCGTGATGACGAACATGGGCGGGACCTCCGACGGAGTTGGCGGGCTGATATGAAGCTTCCACGATGAATCTACACCAATTCAGCTTATAGGCTTAATATTTGCCGATCAAGGTGTGGTCCTGAATTCCCGGGCAGCGAGTCGGGCGCTGATATCCTTGGCTCGTGTCAGATCCAGCCATCCTCGCCCTGCAAGCCAACGACCCGACCTTCGACGACGTCTGGGAGGAGATCTCCTGGCGAGGCCTGGTGCAGGTGTCCACCGACACCACCGAACTGCGTGAGCTGCTCGCCGGCCCGCCGGTCACGTTCTACTGCGGCTTCGACCCGACCGCCCCGAGCCTGCACCTCGGCAACCTCGTGCAGCTGCTGCTCATGCGCCGGCTGCAGCTGGCCGGGCATAAGCCCCTCGGCCTGGTCGGCGGGTCCACCGGGCTGATCGGTGACCCGCGCCCCACGGCCGAGCGCACCCTGAACTCTCGGGATGTCGTCGGCGAGTGGGTGGGCTACCTCCAGGCCCAGGTCTCGCGCTTTCTGAGCTCGGAGGGCGACAACGCCGTCACCCTGGTGAACAACCTGGACTGGACCGCCCCGCTCAGTGCCATCGACTTCCTGCGCGACATCGGCAAGTACTTCCGGGTCGGCAGCATGCTCAAGAAGGATGCCGTGAGCGCCCGGCTGAATTCCGACGTCGGCATCAGCTACACCGAATTCAGTTACCAGGTTCTTCAGGGGATGGACTTCCTCGAGCTCTTCCGCACGTACGGCTGCGTGCTGCAGACCGGAGGCAGCGACCAGTGGGGCAACCTCACCAGCGGCATCGACCTCATCCGCAAGGCGGAGGGGGAGAGCGCCCACGCCATCGGCACCCCGCTGATCACGAACAGCGACGGCACCAAGTTCGGCAAGAGCGAGGGCAACGCGGTCTGGCTCGACCCCACCCTCACCAGCCCGTACGCGTTCTACCAGTTCTGGCTCAACACCGACGATGCCGATGTCCTCAACCGGCTGAAGGTGTTCACCTTCCTCACCCGGTCCGACATCGAGGAGCTCGCGGGTGCCGTGGCGACGGAACCGTTCAAACGCCTCGCCCAGCGCACGCTCGCCGTGTCCGTGACAAGCCTTGTTCACGGCCGTGCCGCGACGGATGCCGCCATCCAGGCCGCGCATGCCCTCTTCGGCCAGGGTGAGCTGTCCGATCTCGACGAGGCCACCCTCGAAGCCGCGCTGCGAGAACTCCCGAACACGACGACCGCCCCGCACGCCCCCGTGGTGCAGCTGCTGGTCGACACCGGACTCAGCATGAGTCTGAGCGAAGCCCGCCGTGCCATCAGCCAGGGTGGGGTCTATCTCAACAACGTGAAGGTGCTGAGCGATGACCAGACCATCGAGGGTGCCGTGCTTCCCGGTGGAGTGGCCGTGCTCCGCCGCGGGAAGAAGACCCTGGCCGGCGTTTTCGTCGTCTGATTCAGAGACGGATGTCGCCTGGTCGTTCCGCCCTGTTGGGGCGTGACACGCCCGGGCGGTTGCTGGTTTTGACGGCCCGGTGTGACGGCCGTAATGTATTCAAACGTACCCCACAGGTGCGGAAAGCCGCAGAGCTTCCCGGCCTCATGTGGAACCACAGTTTTTCGCTTCGTCTCATGCTTGTTCCTGTTTCAGGTGAGTGTGGGGGAGGCCTAAGATGGTAACTCTCTCCGGCTGCGTGTCTGGTCTGGTGGGTGGTTGTTCGAGTCGCTTTGGTGCACTCGGAATCGGCTGCTTTCCGTGATTTGACAGGGTGTGGCCGGGCAGCTAAGTTATACAAGTTGCCTCGAAGCGACAGCCCGTAGGGCTTGAAGTCGAGTGCGTCCGATCCTTGAGAACTCAACAGCGTGCACAATGTCAAATGCCAAAAACCTCGGCCGTAGGGCTCCTTTCTAGGGGGTACCGCGG